>JAHIEB010000083.1 GCA_018894075.1 Patescibacteria group bacterium
ATAAAGAATGCCCGCGGCTTGGTGTGCATGCCTATCATAAGAGAAAGGCTAGAGCAATTAAAAATCCCTCCAATGGTTGAGCATAAGGAAGTCAATAGATGTATGTTTACTATCTCAGTTGATTACAAGAGCGGAACAACAACGGGAATTTCTCCAGCTGATAGAGCTGCAACAATAAAGGCTTTAATAGACAATAAAACAAAAACTGAAGATTTTGCTATGCCTGGGCACCTGTTTCCTTTGAGGTATAAAGAAGGGGGAGTTTTAGTGCGGGAAGGGCATACAGAGGCATCTGTTGATTTAGCAAAACTTGCTGGATTATACCCTGCAGCTGTAATATGTGAAATAATAAACGATGATGGGAGCATGGCAAAACTGCCTGATTTAATTGAATTTTCAAAGAATCATAATGGCATGAAAATTGTTACTATCAAGGATTTGGTCGGGCATATAAAATCTGCCCAGATTAAGCCTGGTGTAAACTCTGTTGACAATCAAAAAATCGGTAAAGCTGAAGAAAGGAGTTTCGTTTATGGTTGATATTAACGCTACTATACCTCTATTAGGGCCTATTTCTTCTACAGTTCAAGAGGTACTTAGTACAGTCAGTCTTCTTGTTGGGGGTATTTTTGGCATTTATGTAATAACATTGATAGTGAGGCTTATTTTCTTCAAGAAGATTCTTGATTTTTATAAGGGACTTAATGTTTCTATGAAAAGAATTGAAGCTAAGGTTGATAAGCTGGGGAAGAAGAGAAAATAAGTTTTAATACTAACAAGATTTATAAATAGGAATTCTTTACCACTACTATATGGGAGTTAAATTAATATTGACAATTTTATGTTTAGTTACTGTTTTGTTTATTGTTAGCTGCACTTCTGAACCTGAAATAGAATTATCTATGCCTGCAATATACATTGTAGATGGTGTAGAAGAATCTCAATCAAAAACTTTTGTTGTAGGAGAAGAGGGTAATTTAGCATGGTATGATGAAACAAAACAACAAAGATATGAACAAAATATGAGAAGAAGCTTGGATGAATATATGGGTGAGCAGGAAGAGTTTGAGATTAAAAGCAAATTGAGCAATGTAAGAAGAGCAGTTGATGATGAAGTACTTTTTGGATTTGATGAAGAGTTGGATAATTCTAGATGGGAAGAAGTTGATGATTGATTATACCAGGATTTAGTGTGTGTTTTGGTTAGTAGTGTTGTATTATTATTACTTCTCACAAATTTATATATTATATATAATATAAGGACTAATTATATATATTTAACTGTCTAATATATTCTGTAAGGCCGGATTAGTGCTGGAAAGTGAATAAAGAACCTGAAAGCCTTTCTTCTACCTTACAACACCAATGGTGTTTTAAAAGCTGTTTAAAATGTATCAGGAAAAAGGAAATAGGGTCATAGAAGAGGATGAACAAATTTATGGGGAGGAGTCACAAATTATTGATAAGAAAATCCCCAATAAAAAAGTGCCGTACTCTGATGTCTTTGATTAAAAGACAGTAAATAAACTTTAGTTTAATCATTTATAGTTCTATCCTAACCAAAAACTATTTATTGAACCTCTTTATAATTTCTGTTATGGACATTTTTAAGGAACATATAATAAATGCTCTGAAAAAGGAGGTTAAAGGCAATGTAGAGCTGGAAATACCTCCCAAACCAGATATGGGTGATTATGCTTTTCCATGCTTTTCTTTAGCTAAAGTCTACAAAAAAAGTCCTAATGAAATTGCACAGGATTTAGCAGCAAAAATAAAAAAAAGCAGGTATATTACAGACATAAAAATTATTGGGCCGTATCTTAATTTTTTTATCAATAAAGGCGCATTAACAGAGGGAACGATAATTAAAATATTGAAGGAAAAAGACAATTATGGCTCATCTAACATTGGTAAAAATAAAAAAATAATTCTTGAGCATACAAGCATAAACCCAAATGCAAGCCCTCATGTAGGCCGCGCTAGAAACGCGTTGATTGGTGACGCTCTTACAAGAATTCTTAGGTTTCAAAAATATAGTGTGGAAGTTCATTACTTTGTAAATGATATTGGAAAACAAATTTCTATGCTGGTTTTGGCAGCAAGAAACAAAAAAAACCTTAAATTTAATGATTTGTTGAAGACTTATGGAGATATAGCAAAAAAAGTCGAAGAAAATGAAAAATTAGAGAAAGAAGTCCTGTTGATTTTGAATAAGCTAGAAAATGGGGATAAGAAAATAAAAAGTGAATTCAAGAAAATTGTTGATATCTCCATCAAAGGCCAGACAAAAATTTTATCTGAACTGGGAATTAAATATGATCATTTTGATTATGAATCCTTTTATTTGTGGAGCAAAAAGACAGATGAAGCATTGAAATTGCTGGAAAAGACAGGCAGATTCTTTTTTGACAAAGATAATAGATTTGTTCTGGATGAAAAGGGATTTGAACTTGGGATGAAAGTTCCTGTTTTGGTTCTGACAAGAGGGGATGGCACTTCTTTATACCCTCTAAGGGATATTGCTTATGCATTGGATGTTGCCCAGAAGGAAGAATATATAGTTGTTTTGGGAGAAGACCAGAAGCTTTACAGCGA
>JAHIEB010000009.1 GCA_018894075.1 Patescibacteria group bacterium
GCTCTATGGCTTCAAGGGCATGTTCATAGGTTGGGGCATAGAAGATCTTCCCGAGTGACTCCTTTACCTTATCTCTATCGTTTTTCAGGACTTTATTGAGGACATTCTCTGTTTTGTGCATCGTTGTATATCAGATACGGGGAATACTTCAGCAACTGCCTTTATTAATCCGGGGCAACCATCAATAACTGTTAGAAGGGGTTCATTGAGTCCTCTTTTTATCAGATCATCAAGGAAGTATTTCCATGAACCATAGGATTCCTGGTTACCGAGACTTACCCTATGAGTTCACGGGAACCATCTTCAAGGAATGCCCAGGCAATAAAAATTGCTTCTTTTTCTTATGGTATTCTTTCTTACACCAAGCCTTATGCCATCGAGAATAAGATATAAAACAGGGGTTTGTGATAAGTTCCTCTTTTTCCAGTTGCTGAATTCATCAACTTATTGAATTTACGGAAAACATTTTACGCTATCAAAGCTCTTTCACCAATGTTTCGCAAAGTTTATCTTCTTCTATTATTTCTTTTTGCTGGATAGATACCAATCTATCGTCTTCTTTAAACCTTCCTCAAAACTTGTCCTTGCCTTAAAACCGAATTCTTTTTCAGCTCTTGAAGTGTCTAACATACGGCGAGGTTGGCCGTCAAGTTTTGTAACGTCCCAGATAATATCACCTTTAAAACCAGTAAGTTTAGTAATAAGTTCAACCAAATCCTTTATTGATATCTCAAAACCTGCTCCTAAGTTTACTGGATCGGATTTGTTATATTTTTCTGTTGCTAATAAAATTCCTTCTGCCACATCTTCTACATAGAGAAACTCACGTGTGGGCTTTCCAGTCCCCCAAACGGTAATTGAAGGAATCGTTTCTTCCATTGCATCAATGCATTTTTTGATTAATGCAGGAATTACATGAGAGGACTCAGGGTCAAAGTTATCCCTTGGGCCATACAGGTTGACAGGTAAAAGAAAGATGGAGTTAAAACCATACTGTTGTCTGTAGGCCTGAGACTGCACGAGTAACATCTTCTTTGCTAAACCATAGGGGGCATTTGTTTCTTCAGGATAACCATTCCAGATATTCTCTTCTTTAAAAGGAACAGGGGTGAATTTTGGATAGGCACAGATGGTACCAATTGCCACAAATTTTTCTATGTCCACCTGCCTTCCAACCTCCATCATCTGAACCCCCATCATCAGATTGTCATAAAAGAATTTACCAGGATTTTCCCTGTTTGCCCCAATTCCCCCTACCTTTGCTGCAAGATGGATGATAATCTCTGGTTTGGCGTCTTCATAAACCCTTTTAACCGCTTCCATATCTACTAAATTATAATCCTTGCCTCTTGGGACAAATATGCTTTTGCAGCCGCGCTCCCGTAGTTTCTCAACCACAAAAGAGCCAAGAAAACCTGCCCCGCCGGTTACTAACACTCGTTTATCCTTCCAAAAACTCATTTCTCACCCCATAGTCAATTGGTTTTTTGTCCAATTTATACCCTTCTGCTCAAGGATCTTTTTTCCTTCACCGGGTGGCTCTAAACCTGTTAACTCCAAATCACAGTCTACCATTATCTTTACCAACTCTTTAAAGGTTACTTTTGGATTCCAACCAAGTTCTTTTTTTGCCTTAGAGGCATCAGCCAAGAGAAATTCTACCTCGGTAGGCCTGAAATACCGTGGATCAATTTCTACATACTCCTTCCAATCAAGCCCAGCATATGAGAAAGCTTCTTCCATAAATTCCTTCACTGAGTGGCTTTCTCCTGTACCAACAACATAGTCATCAGGCTCGTTTTGCTGAAGCATAAGCCACATTGTTTCTACATACTCTGGAGCAAAACCCCAGTCCCTCTTTGCCTCCAGATTACCCAGATAGAGTCTTTCTTGCAACCCTGCCTTGATTCTGGCAATAGCCCTTGTAATTTTTCTTGTCACAAAAGTCTCACCCCTGCGGGGTGATTCATGATTAAAAAGGATTCCATTACATGCAAATATGTTATATCCCTCTCTGTAATTTACAGCCATCCAGTAAGCATAAACCTTAGCTGCTGCATAAGGGCTTCTTGGCCTAAAAGGTGTATTTTCATTCTGAGGAGGAGGGGCAGAGCCA
>JAHIEB010000061.1 GCA_018894075.1 Patescibacteria group bacterium
AAACTTTACAAATAGAGCGCAAGACGCTATCTTAAGTGCTCAATCTATCGCACAGGAGAAAGGACAACAACAGGTTGATGCTTTGCATTTGCTTTCAGCTTTGCTTTCGCAGGAGGAAAGCGCTGTTTTGGTTGTTTTGCAGAAGTTGAATATAGATATCGAGATTTTAAAGAAAAAGACTGGCTCTCAAATAACCCGCATACCCATATTAGCTACCTCCAGTGTTTTCGGCCAGCTTTATCTTACCCAGGATATGGCCAAGGTTTTGGAAAGAGCAAGACAGGAATCACTGAAAATGGGAGATGAATTCGTCTCCGTAGAGCACATGTTTTTAGCTCTTTTGGATTCTCCCACAAGTGCAAAAGATATTCTGCAGACAGCAAAGCTTGATTATGAGTCTGTTTTAAAAGTTTTATCCCAAGTGAGGGGCGGGTCTAAAATTACAGACCCGGATCCTGAATCAAAATATCAGGCAGTTGAGAAGTACACCAGAAATCTGACTAATCTGGCAGCTTCTGGCAAGATAGACCCTATCATCGGCAGAGAAAACGAGATGAGGCGGTTAATGCAGATTATCTCCAGAAGAACCAAAAACAACCCTGTTTTAATCGGAGAAGCAGGAGTTGGCAAGACAGCTATTGTTGAGGGGTTTGCCCAGAAGGTTGCCAGAGGAGACGTTCCAGAGTTTTTAAAAAACAAAGAAGTCATTTCCTTGGATTTAGGGGCTTTAATCGCAGGAACCAAATACAGAGGAGAGTTTGAGGTCAGGGTCAAAGCCCTTTTAAAGGAAATAGAAAAGGCAGAAGGAAAATATATCTTGTTTATTGACGAACTTCACACTTTGGTCGGAGCAGGAGCTGCTGAAGGAGCAATTGACGCCTCCAATCTTTTAAAGCCCGCTCTAGCCAGAGGAGAGTTGAAAGCCGTCGGAGCCACAACTTTAAAAGAATACCAGAAATATATTGAGAAAGATGCGGCCCTGGAAAGAAGATTCCAGCCCATATTTGTTCAAGAACCAAGCCCAGACGATGCTGTCGCCATTTTAAGAGGCATTAAAGAGAAGTATGAAGTTCACCATGGAGTTAGGATACAGGACTCGTCTTTAAGAGCAGCAGTTGAGTTGAGCAATAGATATATTTCAGACAGGTTTTTGCCTGACAAAGCAGTTGATTTAATGGACGAAGCAGCTTCAGCTTTAAGGTTGGAGATAGAATCTCCTCCAGTTGATTTAGAAAAGTATGACAAAGAGATTTACAAACTTGAGATTGAAAAGCAGGCCATTAAAAAAGAAAAGGGGTCTGAAAGAAGGCTTAAGGCCATTGACGGCTCTCTGGCGAATTTGAAGGAAAAAGCAAAGACAATAAGGATAAAATGGGATGCAGAAAGAGATTTGGTGGACAAGATAAAGGAAACCAGGAAAAAAATAGATGAATTTTCTTATCAGATTGAAATTGCTCAAAGAGAAGCTAATTTAGAGAAAGTAGCTGAAATTAAATACGGAAAGGTCCCTGCTTTGTTGAAAGAATTAAGAGAGATAGAGAAGAAGCTGGTTAGAATTCAAAAAAAGCATCATTTTGTAAAAGAAGAGGTGACAGAAGAAGACATTGCCAGTGTTGTTTCCCGCTGGACAGGTATTCCAGTCACAAAACTTATTGCAGAGGAAGCCAGCAAGCTGGAGAAAATGGAAGCTACCCTAGAAAGGAGGGTGATAGGCCAGAGCGAAGCCATCCAGGCCATTTCAAGGGCCATCAGAAGAGCTAGAGCTGGGATTTCCGAAGAGCAAAAACCCATGGGCTCGTTCTTGTTTTTAGGCCCTACTGGAGTTGGAAAAACCGAAACAGCCAGAGCTTTAGGTGGATTCTTATTCAACGATGAAAAGGCTTTAGTGCGCCTTGATATGTCAGAATATATGGAAAGGCATACGGTGTCTAAGATTATAGGGTCGCCTCCAGGATACGTCGGTTACGAAGAAGGGGGGCAGCTGACAGAAAAGATAAGGAGAAGGCCTTATGCAGTGATTCTTCTAGACGAGATAGAGAAAGCCCATCCCGAGGTTTTTAATATCCTGTTGCAGATATTTGAAGACGGAAGATTGACTGACTCCAAGGGAAGAGTGGTTTCTTTCAAAAACTCCATTATCATAATGACCTCAAATATCGGTTCCGACTATATCAATCAGATGTCAGACTTGGGCTTTACTCCGGAGGATCATTCAGAAAGACAGTCAATGAAAGACAAGGTAATGGATTCTCTAAAAGACAACTTCAGGCCAGAGTTCTTAAATAGAATAGACGAGATTGTTATCTTTAACCATTTAAGAAAAGAACAGATAAAGCAGATAGTTGATCTTGAACTGTCTAAAGTAGAGAGTAGGCTGAACACAAAACAGATAACGATGCGTGTTTCTGATAAAGCAAAAGAGCTTCTTGCAGAAAGAGGTTTTGACCCTAGCCTCGGAGCCAGGCCTTTAAAGAGAGAGATACAGAAGCTTATCTTAGACCCTCTATCCTTAAAGATAGTGACCAATGAGATAAAGGAAGGAGACAACATTCTTATTGACCAAGTTAACGGGCAGATAGTATTTCAAACTCCTTCAGTATTGATTAGGAGAAAAAGAGCAAAAGTGAAGCAATCTTAATCCTCCTACAAGCAAAGCTCCATCCGGAGCTTTTTTTGTTTGACTTATTCTGTGCTGGAAATATAATGAGGTAATGGCTAAGAAAACTTTTATCTTCGTTATCTCGGTGGTTTTTGTTTTTGGTTTGGTTTCGGGCTATGTGTGTGCGGTTTGGAATATATCGGACCAGTCATGGAATCAGAAATCATTCAGTCAACTCCTTAATCCTTTTTAATAATGCTGATGCGAACCATCAGATTTTAAACTATTATGCCAAATGTTTTAATAAAGATTCTTAAAGGTCTCGGGCTTTTCATCCTTCTGGGCTTGGTCTGGTATGTGGGAGCAGAGCTTGGATTTCAGGGAAAATACAGGCAGGAGATTGCCGAGAACATCCAAAGCCTTCAGGAATTAAACAGGGCCCTTGTAGAGGCTTTCAAGAATGACTATTTTGGAGGCAAGACCGCAGAGGAAACCTACAATCTTTTTATGCAGGCGCTAAAGGAAGAGGACGTGGATTTAGCTGTGAAGTATTTTGTGCATGATGTGGATAGGAGAGCTAATTATGCCGAGAAGTTTAACAAGATGAAAGAAGAGGGCGGACTGAAGAAATATGGGGAGTGGTGGCCGGCATGGGGAGATATGACAAAGACAGAAACAGAAGGAAGGGTGACGGCTGAGTTTTACTGGACGCAAGAAGAAGCAACAACAGAAACCATGCCCAATGGAGCAGGCGGATTTATTGAGTACGAGGTGCCCGCAGGAGAATA
>JAHIEB010000062.1 GCA_018894075.1 Patescibacteria group bacterium
ATTTGCTGTGAACCAAGCCACTAAGAACACCACAATGACGCTAAAAATTATTCCCCAAACGGGATGGGGATTGCTGAATCTGTCAATCCTGCTGAGGCTGTTGCGGATTGCATGAAGCTCAGCAACAAACCCCTGCTCATTTTCTGGGGGGAACACATGATGGCATCCAACGTTCCTTGTTTCTGCTCATCCACTGAGAGTCTTCTTTTAAAAGTACAGTTTCTCTGCCCTAAACCGTGTTTAGGCGTTTTTGTACTATATTACAATCCATGCCAAGGTTAATAATTTGGCGGAGGGCAGAGGAGTCGAACCTCTAAGAGCTTGCGCTCGCCGCTTTTCAAGAGCGGTGCCATGCCATTAGGCGAGCCCTCCTTGACGGTATAAGAAGAATTTAACACAAATTTGGCTAAAAATCAAACCACCTTGACGCACATTAATCGATTAGTATATACTGCTGGATATACAGCTCTTTCAGTGGCGTCAATAAGAAAGGAGAAGGCATGGTTATAGTGAGGGTGCTGGTGTTTAAGACCCTGCGTCTTAAAGGGATTTTGCGGCGTTGCCCTAAGCTTTGCGCACTGCTTCTAGACCAAAAAGTCCAGGTTGAAGCTGTGGAATGGGACGGAAAAATCGAGTCTATCCCGACGGGTGGTCAGATAATGGTGCATTGTTGCAGGGAAATGTTCTGCAGAACAGGCGAGCTGGCTCGTTTTTGTGCCGCTTGTGGCTACATCCCCTTCTACGATGACTTTTATCTGACTTCAGACGGGGCTTTTTTCTCCGGCCTTGAAGAAAGAATCATTAGGTGGCTTAAGCTCGTTGCCCGTTAGGAATCTAGCGGGTTTTCTTTAAGTCTGATATAATCGGCTAATGGACTACCCAATGAGGATAAACAAATATCTCTCGCAAAAAGGAATCTGCACCAGAAAAGAGGCAGATGTTTTGATTAAAGAGGGGAAAGTAAAGATAAACAATGTAAAAGCCAAACTCGGAGACAAAGTGAAAGAAACTGACAATGTTTTAGCCTCTTTCAAAAAAGACCTGACCTACTTTGCTTTTTACAAGCCCAAAGGAATAATTACCCACAGTCCCCAAAGAGGAGAAAAGGAGATAAAGGATATTTTCCCTAAAGATGTCTTTCCTGTTGGCAGGCTGGATAAAGATTCAGAGGGCCTAATTATTCTTACGAACGACGGCAGGGTGACAGACAGATTGTTGAATCCAGAGTTTTTGCATGAAAAAGAATACATTGTTAAAACAGACAGGCCCATTGATTTGAAAAGAATGGCTAGCGGAGTAAAACTGGACGACGGATATATTACAAGAAGGTGTATGGTTAAAAGCCTTGGCAGAAATATCTTCTCTGTTGTTTTAACCGAAGGAAAAAAGCGTCAGATCAGAAGGATGTGCGGAGCCCTAGGAGCAGGGGTGAAGAGCCTGAAAAGAATACGGATTATGAGGATAAGACTTGGTTCTTTGAGGCCAGGGGGGTATAAAGAGATAAAGGGAGAATTATTAAAAGATTTAGGCTTATGAAAAAAATAGGCATTCTAATTGTTTTAATTCTGGTTGCTTTTGGGCTGGCTTTTGCTTTCGGGCTTTTTGAAAAACCTATAGAGAGGATATCGGCTGAAAGATTTGTGTTTGCAGACGAAGAGACCGAGAACTACATTATCTATATTGAACTGCCCTTGTTTTTAAACCGAGAAAAGGCCAACAGCATTTTGCAAGATGTTTTTGTAAAGGAGCTGGAGCAGTTTAAGTCTGAAGTGGCTGAGGGATTAAGTTCCTTTCGTGTTGATTACGAAGTGATATCTTTAAGCAATAAATCTGCCAGTATAAGGTTTAGCAAAGACCACTATACTGCCGGAGCCGCTCATCCAAACTTTTATTACTCTGTCTTTAATTATGACTTTCAGACAGAAAAAGAAATCTCCTTGGAAGATCTTTTGGGGGGCGGTTATCTTCCAAGGCTTTCTGAAGTTTCAAGAGAAAAGCTAAAAGAAAAGCTGGATTCTGCATATTATTTAGAAGATTTCGTTAATCCCGGAACTGAACCGAAGGTAGAGAATTTTTCTGCCTTCAACTTTAATGAAGACAAGCTAATAATCAATTTCAGTCCCTACCAAGTAGGACCCTATGCTCTGGGTCCCCAGATAATTGAGATTCCCTGGTCTGATCTCTAGCTATAGCCAAGCCAAAAACTTCTTTTGCTCCAGCCTCTTTCAAAGACCAGGCGCAGTCCTCCATGCAGTTTGGAGTATAGAGGTCAGCCACCAAAAAAACTCTCCCTGAAATATTGTTCTCAAAAACAGGTTTTAGAACCGGGTCTGTTTTTCTGAATCCTTTTTGAAGCGGGATGCCCAGTATTTCAGAAAGGCTTTTGCATAGCTCTTCATTTTGGTCATAGCCTCTTTTTTTCACTTCTTTTACATCTAAAAATAAAGGGACCAATGTGCTCTTTTCAAGAAGATGGTCTTTTTCTAAAAGATAAAGGTGGTCCATTATTAGCAAAGCCAGGGTGGAGGCGGCATCCTTCAAATAATTGTCTCTATAACAATGAATGAGCTTTCTTGTTAGAGCTTTCTCCTTAAAAGAAAGGGCACAAAAGAGGCCGGATAAATATGAAGAGCACCGGGGGCATTTTCCGTCTATTGTCGGGTCTTTCTGGCAGAAGCAGTAAGTATGATAAAGGATGTCCAGGGTTTCTTTGCAATCTTGGCAAAGATAAGTCCCTTCTTTATTGCACCCAAGGCAGGACCTAGGGAAAAGCAGATTTAATATATCCACACCTTTACGATACTATAAAAAATATTTTTAAGGTATAATTAACCAATATGGGATTCAATCCTTTTAATTTGTTTTTACCTAAAAGAATGGTTGGGGTGGATATAGGCACCTCGTCCATAAAGATTGTGGAGATATCAAAGTGGGGAGGGGGCAGGACTTTGGAAAATTATGGGGAGATGAAATCGGCCTCTTTCTTCAGGGATTCTTCTTCGCAGACTGGAAGCAATCTTTTGTCTGCCGGTTTCATCTCAAAAGCAATGAAGGCTATTTTAGACGAGGCTAGGATAAAAACTAAAGCCGCCATTTTCTCAATACCCGATTATTCCACTTTCTTTGTTTCATTTGACCTGCCGCCCTTAACTGAAAAAGAAGTGTCGGAAGCTGTCAGGTTTAATGCCCCCCAGTATGTTCCCCTTCCTATTTCAGAAACCACTTTGGATTGGAAGATAATATCCGGCACGCCCGGAAACAAACAGCCCATGAAGGTTTTGGTGGCTGCTGTTGCGAATCAGATTGTTCAGGAGTATCAGAGGATTGCCCAGATGGCAGGACTTCAGCTGTATGCCTTAGAGGCAGAGGCCCTATCTATTGTCAGAGCTTTGGTTAAGGATAATAAGATGACCATATGCCTATTGGACATAGGGACCCAGAGCACAACTGTAAATATTATTGAGCACGGAGTGTTAAAAAAAAGCCATAGCCTGGACTTTTCAACAGGAGGCCAGATGACTTATTCAATAGCTTCTGCTTTAGATAAGTCATATACAGAAGCCGAAGATATAAAGATAAAGGATGGCCTCTTGTCTTCAAACGAAAATATTAAAAACACCCTTTATCTCCAAGTGGATCCTTTGCTGACTGAAGTCAAAAAGATTATTTCTGAATATAGCCAGTATGAACAAAAAGAAGTTCAGGAAATATATCTTGCCGGAGGCACGGCAAACCTACCTGGATTGAAGGAATATTTTGCCGAAGCCCTAGACAGGAAAGTTCAAATACCAAACTGTTTTTCAGACTTTCTCACAGCCCCTATTTTGGAGGAAACTTTGGCTGAAATGAGCCCCAGATTCTGCGTTGCCGTAGGAGTAGCTTTGAGCGGGTTGAAATAGTTTTGCAAGCAGGCCTTTAAATATCGTATAATTAAAGAAATGGACTTCGGTATTCTTTATCAATTAAAGATTAAAAAATACTGGTGGCTAGATACCATCCTCTATTTTGTCATTGCTTTGTTTTTAGCAGTTGTTTTTTCTTTCTTGATGTTTAACTTGAAGATAGCCATGGAGGCAAAGAAGATAACAGAACTGGATAGGAAGATGGAGAATGTGGGAACAGCCCAGCAAAAGGAAATAGAAAGGCAGGTATTTGAATATCAAAGCAAAATAGCTGACTTTGGCGCTCTGCTGAAGATTCATAAACAGCCCACAGGTTTGTTGGCTAAAATAGAGGAGGCAACATTAGAAAATGTCTGGTTTTACACATTTTCATTATCTTCATCATCTGCCGAAGTCAGTATAGCCGGAGAAACAGATGATATCCCTAGTTTAAGCAGACAACTTCTTTCCCTGGAATCAACAGACTTTATAAAGAGCATCTCAAACCTTAGTTTTATCTTAAATTCCAACGGTAAAATTGAATTCCAGTTTCTTTTGGTTTTTGACCCAAAAGTCTTTTTTCCTGTTGCGGAGCCCTCGTCAGAGATGATAGATATTCCTATTTTAGAGAATGTGAGCCCGTCAGACGTAAATATATTAAATAATTTATAAATGCAGATAGACAGGCCAATAACAATAGCTCTGCTCATATTCCTGATTTTGATTGCGGTTTTTTATTTAGTTCTTCCAAAATACAACGAGCTTCAGGCGGTTTTAATGAATGTGGGTCAGAAAGAAGCTGATTTTCAGAGCAAAAGTGCCTATTATATCGAGGTCACTAGCACATACAAAGAGCTGATGAATTATGAACAGAATCTGAAAAAGATGGAAAATGCTCTTCCTCCAAAGATTTCGCTGTCTTCTTTAATAGATTTTATTTATAAGACAGCAGTTTCAAATTCAGGGGTGATTATTCAGAAGATTTCAACTGGTAAAGAAGCTGAAGTGGGGGGAAAAAGTTCAATAATTCAGACCAATTTGACTGTGAATGTAATCGCCTCTTATGAGAGCCTGGAAAAATTTATAGCTGAACTTGAAAAGTCAGCCCGATTAATTGAGAATGAGGGGTTGGTGTTTACCGTAGAAAGGCCGACAACAGAGAAGCCCGTTCCTTCAGGTACTTTTGCTGTAAATTTGCAGATTAAAGTTTATTCGTATAAAAACCTATAGGCATGGCAATTGTATTTGTATCTCCGAGAGAAAAACAGAAAGCCTTCTTAGTTGCGATAGTTATTTTTTCTGTAATTGTTTTTGCCATTATAGGCTTAGCCATTTTTTTATCCAGCCCGAAAAAGCCACATGGAGCAGATTCCATCTTTGTCGCCCCGCAAATAGAAATTGATTTTGATGTCCTAACATCTCCCGAGGTCCTTAATCTAGTTTTAATGCCCGAAATGGAGCTCCAGTTTTCTTACAAAGGCATGAATTCTTCAGCCCAGGAGCAAACAGGTAAGATTTCGGCTCCAACAGAGCAAAGAGCCAGAGAGATATTGTCTAATCTGGGGTTGGTTTTAATAATAGAGCTCAAGGAGGTCGGAGTAGGCAGGGAGAATCCCTTTTCTCCCTATAATCAATCTAATATAGCTCCTTCTCAAGGAGGCGAGTTAATAAAATGAATTTAATACCAAAATTAATAGCCGAGGGGTTGTTGGACCGAAAGCTCCAGGGAGAATTGGAATATGATGTAAAAAGGCTGAACAAGACAGAAGAGGAGGTAATCCTTGAAAAAGGAGTTTTAGCTGAAGA
>JAHIEB010000063.1 GCA_018894075.1 Patescibacteria group bacterium
GATAAATTCCACTGGCAACACTGCTTCCCTGCTCACCACCGTGGCCCGAGCAAGGAAGTCTTCATTTTCTTGAAGCTCTTGGGGCAGAAACGGAATCATATCCCTGCCCGCTGCCACAAGATGAGTCTTAATGCCGTATCCTTCCAGCATTTTCATCCAGAAGTGATTCATAGCATTCAGGATCTTGCCTTTTTCGGGAACCAGAGCATTCAAGACAAAGTCAAAAATGCTAAGCCCGTCCGTGGCTACCGGAATCAGGACATCTGGATGTTGCGAGTTCGCATGCATGTCGCGGACCTTACCGCGACCAACTCGTTCCAGTCCGGGGTATTCTGGAACCCCGGCTCTTGCAGGCGACAAGCGTGCCATAGGCGCTCTCCTTTCTTTGTTAAAGTGCGCATTGTAAATAAAAAATAGCAGATTACTGCTATTGTGTCAATCCAGAACGCAGATTTCAGTTTCCTCTTTTATCTGCTCTCGTACCCATTCTTTTGCATCCTGTATACTTCCTATCTCATCAATTAATCCTTTGTTCAGCGCCTGACCAGCTGTCATTATTGAACCGTCAGCTAACTCCTCAACTTTTCTCCTGTCCATATTCCTGTTCTTTGAAACAAGACTAACAAACTCATCGTTCAGTTTATAGACGAAGCTTAAAAGCAACTCTCTTTCTTTATCTGTTAAAGTTTTGTCCGGGTTTGCAATATCTTTGAATTCGCCCGAGGAGATTTCCTGAAAATATATTCCTACGCTCTCATTGTTAAAAGAATAATCTAGATACGACATAGTAATCCCTATATTCCCCACCTCAGAGAATGCAGAAGCAAAAATCCTTTTAGCCCCGCTGGCGACCATATATGCAGCTGAATCCCCTGCTCCCCGAACAACAGCCACCGTGAGCTTTGGAGAATTCCTTAGGGCGTCTGCTATCTCCTTCCCTGCCACTGGGGAACCACCGAAGGAATCGATGTCTAGGATTATGGCTTTTATTCTTTCATTTTTGTCAGCTGCTTCAATATATTCTAAAATCTTGTCTGCAGAAACTCCTTCACCAGAGACAACAATGTCTCCATGGGCCTTAATCACTAAAACATTGCATTGAGAAATTCCTTCTATGAAACAAAAAATCCTGATGGCTATAAAGCTGACTGCAAAGAAAACAAGAAGGATGCAAACAGCGTGAGTAGTATTCTTAAAAATCCTGTGCTTTTTGTAAGCAGAGAGTGGCATTACTTAATTGTACAATAATTCTTGCGCAATACAACATACCTGAATTTCCCATACTGGTCTTTTTCAAAGGTTCCTTTTATAAGCTTTGCAATTTCTCTTTTCTGAACAGGGTCAAACTCCATATATGCAACGCCGTTCTCCTTTAAGTGATATGGCAGTTCTGCTAGAAATCTTTTTATTATCTCCATACCATTGTCTTTGGAAAACAAGGCATTGTGCGGTTCGTATTTTAAAACAGACTTCTGAACCTTTGATTTTCTTTTATATGAAATATAGGGAGGGTTAGCAAAAATATAGTCATACTTTCCTGCTATATTGCTAAAAACATCAGAGCATATTATTCTGCCTTTGAGGTTATTTTGTTTTAGATTAATTCTTATCTGCTTTAGGCATTTTTTGTCATTATCAGCAAAATCAACCGATGCCTTGGTGTTTTTCAAAACAGCTAAACCAATACATCCCGACCCTGAAAACATATCAAGGCACCTGCCCTTAACTTCTTTTAGAGCTTTCTCGGCCCAAAACTCTGTTTCTGGCCTGGGTATTAAGGGCTTTTGTGATAAATCTATTTTACAGCCTAAAAAAGAAACAAACCCGATGACATAATCTAGGGGCTCTCCGGCTTTTAGGCGCTTCAAATCCCTTTGAAAGTCCTTGGTAATCTTTCCCTTATGTTTTTCTTTAAGAAACCGAACTGATTGCATCTTTTAATTCCTCGATATTATGTATCAGAAAATCTGGTTTTAAGCTCTTTAGAAAATCCTCACTACAGAATCCCCAGGTCACCGCTCCTGTTTTAATACCCAGCTTCTTTCCCACCTCAATCTCATGATTGGTGTCCCCTATTATTAGGGTTTCTTTTAGCTCCAGATTATACTTTTTTAGCAAATCAGATACTGCTTTTTCTTTATCATGTAAATCTATTAAAACATCATCAAAAACAGAGGAAAGCTGAAAATCCTCAATCTCCTTTAGTATTGTGAAAGGATAGTCCCCACTTGCCACAAATAATCTTTTATTTTTCTCGCTCTTAATCAACTGGCAAATCCCGGGGTATGCTTTAGCCTTCGGGCTTTTAGCAATTGCTCTTTTATACAGCTCCTTTTCCTCTTCCAATGTTATTTTTGGAAAGTACTTAGAGTAAAAGGCCATATACGGCTGACGCCATTCTTTTTTCAACTCGCTCGAAGAAATACTGGGAAGTCCGTGCTCTTTAAGCATTCTATTAACTACATTAAAATGGTCGTCAATGCAGTCTTTCACAACGCCGGACCAGTCAAAGATAATGTTTTTAATCATTTTTTGGCTACGATATAGAATTCCTTACTTCTTTTGATTACAGCTTGCGGCCTTGCCCTTTTAACTGTTTTAAATGCTTTCTGAACTTCTCTAACAAAGTCGTCAGTCCCCTCTCCTTCAAATATCTTACATACAAAGACTCCTTTGTCCTTAAGAACAAGCTTGGCGATATCAAAAGCAGTTTCTGAAAGTTCCAACGAGAGCCCGACATCCTTCCAAGCAATTCCCGTTGTTTTGGGAGCCATGTCTGCTACCACAACATCGCATTTTGCCTTCCACTCTTTCAACTCCTCTTCAGACACATCTCTGACGTCTTTCCTTAAAAAACCCATATTCGGTTTTATTTGGATTTTTACGTCTTCAATGTCTATTCCCAAAACCCTTCCTTTGCTCCCTATCTTTTCTGATATGTATGCAAGCCAGGAGCCAGGAGAGGCTCCTAGGTCAAGAACAATGTCCCCCTTTCGAAAGATTCTAAGATTCTCGTCCATTTCCTTCAGCTTATACACTGACCTTGCGGGATATCCTTCTCGATGGGCTTTTCTGGTGTAATATTCTGTTTTGTATAAATCCTTTCTATACATAGTTTGATGATAGAATATATTGAAAATAATTTAAAGCATGCTATACTGCTGACAGGTCTTTAATATAGGGAGAAGATATGAGACCGATCGTGCTGACCGGGCTCGGAGAGACATTAACAAGAGTAGGAAACGGAGACTCAAAAACTGATAAAGACCGCATAAGTGTCGAGCAACCGCTATTTGCTGTCGGGGTGCATGAACACTGCGATGGCCTGTTTGACATGAGACCGGTTTCTCTAACGCATAAAGCATTGGTGTGCAATATGTGTAATCTGCGGATCACTCTCCCAGTGGGCATAAAAACATACGGCCAGCTGCGACAATACCTGAAAAGGCATCGGTAGGATGCCTTTCTTTTTTTACCCGAGTTTTGTAATCTCTATTTCAGTATAAAGCTGCCTGTGGCCCATTTTCTTTTGGTACCTTTTCTTCGGCTTATACTTATAGATAGTAATCTTGTCTCCTTTGGCCTGTTTTAGCACCTTTGCCTCAACTTTCGCTTCCTTAACAAAAGGATTCCCTATTTCAACGCTTTTTCCATTGTCTAAAAGCAAAACCTCGGGAAAGACCACTAAGTCCCCTTCTTTTGCCTCTATCTTCTCTATTTTCAACTTATCTCCTATTGAGACCTTGTATTGCTTTCCGCCTGTTTTAAATACTGCCAACATATGCTTTATTCTTCCAATAGAGGGTCTTTAACCTCTTCTATTGTTTTTATATTAGTTTCTTTACCAGTTATTTTTACCACATCTTTGTCTATCTTTGCAAGCTCTCGAGCCGCTTTATTGTAGGAGCTGACCGAGGTTTGCATATGCGAGCCCAGCCTATTCATATGTTCAGAATATACTCCAACGTGCTTGCCGAGCCTCTCAACCTCCCGGATAATCAGCTGAGCCTCCTCTGAAATCTTCTGATTTTTAAGGCCCTGTAAGACTGTCTGCAAATATGCCAAGAAAGATGTCGGAGAGACAATAACAACCTTCTTTTTGCCGGCATAATATATGAGGTTGTCGTCTGAAACAGCCCCCACTTTGTTTATCAGAAGGTCGTAATATACAGCTTCGGAAGGAATGAACATAAAAGCAAAATCCATTGTGTTTTCCTCCGGCCTTACATATTTTGAAGTTTCCTCGATTCTAGTTTTTAAATCAGAGACAAATAAAGATTCATATTTCTTCCTCTCCTGCGGCTCGCGCGACTCCAATATCCTGTTGTAATTCTCCAGACTGAACTTTGAATCAATGGGAATTATCCTTTTGTCTACAATTACAACAGCATCAACAATCTCCCCATTTGAAAAGGGAAACTGCATTTTAAAACTCCCTGGAGGCAAAACATTCTTAAGAACAGTTTCAAGATAATATTCACCCAATACCCCTCTTTGCTTGGGGTTTTTCAAAATATCCTGCAATCCCCTCAACTGGTCGGCAAAGTTGACAACCTGCTTATTTGTCTCATCCAACCTAGTAAGCTTTTCAGTTACGTTCTGGATAATGGAAGCGCTCTGGGAAAACTGCGACTGCATTGTCTTTGCTGATTCAGAAAGCTTTGAATCAAGCACCTGGTTAATGTGGTTTAACTGCTGTGAGAGCATTACAAAAGACTGGTCTTTTCTTCTAAAAAACAGGGTGAGGAGCAGTAAGCCGAGCAATATAGCAGAGGTGATTAGAAATATATCCATTTTAATGCATTAAAAAGTTAAACCAGGAGCGCTCGATATATCCTTTTAGAAAAATCTCGGTTATTAAAAACAAAACATATAGCCCGATCATAAAGAATGCTTCTTTTTTGGTAAAAGCCTGCTTTGTTTTGACAAAGTAAAGGAAGGCAATAGCTGAAATTACTAAAAAGATGCGGGCAATGGCAAATGAGGAAAAATCAATAATATATATGGGGGAGATTAAAGAAACTACACCTAAAACTAAGGTGGCAGGCAGAATAACTGCGCCCATAGAGTCGCCAAGAATCATCCATGGCTCGTTCTTCTTGGCTGATTGCACATCAAAGTATATTTCAGGCAAAGCGCTGCCTGGACCGGTAATTAAAACTCCGATAAGTATCAGAGACAACCCCAATGATGCAGCAAATTGATTGGCAGAAACAACAATGCCCTGCGCAGCAATAATTAAAAGCAGGATTCCAGCTACAAGCTTTACGATATCAAAAACGAATTTTTTGAATTCTGATACGCTCTTCGTCCCTTTATACACTTTGGTAAAACGCTCCTGCTTTGAGAACAGCCATATTACGTATAAGAGAAAGGTCAGTATTAAAACAGCTCCATCAATGCGCGACAGGTTTCCGTCAAGGGTTAAAAGCAAGGGTAGCAAAACAGCAGCAAAAGCAATTACAGCTGTCATTTGTATTGTCTTGCTCTTGGCAGGTATGTTTTTCTTGCAAAACATAGCGGCAATGGCAGCAGATAAAGTAAGAGCAGCCAGATTATTGCCAGCCACATCTCCGAAGGAAAGTTGAGGAAACCCGCGCAAAGCAGATGAAATACCCACAAACAGATTAGGCAAAGTGGCAGCTGACGCCATAATAAAAAAAGCCACCACAAACTCTCTCCAACCCAGAAATCTTGCCACCCGCATAAGCCCGCTCATTATCCACTCCCCTGCTACATAGAATCCTGCGCAGCAGAGAAGGAAAAGAAGAATGTAAAAAAATATCACCATAAAAAGTATATTATTTCATATATCATGCCGGCCACAAATATCAATATCAAAGGATATATGAAAAGAGGTCTTTTGATTGATATTTTCCTGTACATCAGCACTATTAGAATCCCTTCCATTGCCAGAGCAAAAGCTCCGACAAACCCTATTATCTTAATAAAATTATTAAAACCCAGCAGATACAGTAAAAAGGGGACAAAACAGGTAATCAGCCATGCAACGGACTCCTTCACCTTCATATCATACCACAGAACCTTCTTTAAATTAAGGCCGACCGAGACATATGAGGTAAAAGTAGCCATAATGCCAGCTAAAAACATAAAGGCAATCACCCTTCCTCCTAAAATGCCCTGCAGTCCGGATATTGCTTCAGGAGAGGTCTGTCCGCCAGATAAAGCCAGAATCATCAAGCAGAAAAGAAAGTAAAAAGCTCCAGGAATAACTGTTCCTAAAATAACGGCTCTCCTGATCTTTTTTCTGTCAGATTGCAGAATCTCCTCTGCTTCAGGAACCATTGTCGCGCCCCATAAGGCAAAAAGAATAGCGCCATAAGGCAAAAACAGATGAGACGAGTCTCCCAGGAAAAACAGATTGCTTAATTTCAAACTGCCGAGACCATTAAAAAATACCAAAAAGATGGCTGCAAAGAAAACTAGTATGCCTGCAAAATTAATTTTTGATATGGCTTTTGACCCGAGAAAGATGTATATGGCTCCAACCGCAAAGTACAAAAAGACATAAATAAACAGATTGCCTCCTAAAAAGGGAGACAAGAGGCCATAAAGGAATCCCCCGCCGATGACAATATAGGCCAAGATAGTTCCCAGACCCTCAATAGCAGAGAAGGCAGCGGCTATATATTTCCCAAACTCCCCCAAATGCATTCTTGCATACCCTGCCAAACGCAGATAATTAGGGGTCTTTAAGGAAACTTCTACAAACAAGAGGTTTACAAACAAAACCAAGGCCGTTAAGGCCATTATGTACAAAAACATTGTCAATATCCCCACCTTTCCTGTAATATATGGCAAAGAAAAGATACCAACCCCGATAGTAAGGCCTGCTATCATTGAGACTGCGTATATGGAACGAAAGACGCTTTTCATAAATTATTCCATTGTATCAAAAATAGCATAATGAAAAAAGCTCCGCGGTTACCGAGGAGCTCTAAAGGTCAGACTAAACATCAAGACGTTGAATGCAGCGCTCTGCGCTGGCTGTATCCAGTTGCTGTAGTTAGACCAATCGTCTATTCCAACCACAGTCAAGAGAAAACCGACAGAAAATATGCCCCAGCTAAGCCGGCTCTCATTTTTTGCATTTACCCAGACATTCTTTATTGTCGGAATGCCGGCAATAAGAAGAGAAGCCAATGCAAGGACCTGCGCTATGGCTGGTCCCGACAACAACCAGATTAAACTGGTGGCACAGACAAGCAGTAGACATCCTGTATCAAGTCGCGTCCATCTCCTCCCGCAGTAGAACAAAATCAATACAGCGGCTATTGTGTTGCCGATCAAAGCAGCCATTATTCCCCATGGGTCTCTCTTGCCGGCAGCCACCTGCGTTGCCAGAACCATAACCAGTAATACTGACCACATCAGCCAGCTGGAAAACCTTGGACGAGCTGTTTTTCTGAGGATTGCTACATACAGCGGGATAAAACCCAACAGAACGATTGCTGCGCCAACTGAAACTATCATATCCTATTCTCCTTTAAAAGAACGTTATGGCATTATACCAGCTTCCGACCAATTGTCAAAACAACCCACTTTACATTTGCTCACCTATATGCTAAAAGAACAATCAGATCCTATAACAAATGAAAGGAGACGAGCATGATAAAGAACATCATCTGTGTTGACAGACGGAATGTTTGCCGAGGCCCAATGCTTCAGGGCCTTCTCCAGCAGAAAACTGGGCCCACGGTGGTCGTAGAAAGCGCAGGGACGTTCATAGGCTGTGCCTTGGCGGAAGGGGGGGCAAGCCCGCATGCAATCACCTGTATGCAGAATCGTGGGATAGATATCCGCGGTCACAGATGCCGCCGGGTAATTGGAATGGACCTTAACAAATTTCACCTCATTGTCTGCATGACTACCCTTGAAGTAGGGATATTTCATAACCAGCTTCCAAGCGCTGCCATTCTGCAGGCCGACACACTGCTGGGCAACGGGGAGACGATCCCGTATACCTGGGGCCAAGTGCTTTTGTCCTATGAATTCTGTGCGGAACTGCTTGAGCCTATAGCTGACCGCATCTTCAGAACCTACCTTTCATAAACAATAAGCCCAAGGGATGATACCTTTGGGCTTTTCTTTTAAATGCAAAACCTCACACACTATTGGAGATGGCTTTTTGATCCCTTCGGGGCCCTCGAAAAAAAATGTTAAGGGCGGGCAGTGGGACGCAGTTTAAACTTGGTTCTGGGAAAACTTCCCAATAGACCCACTTAAAACTCAATAAAATTATTTTTCATTCTCTATTTCATTTGTGCCTTACCAGCATCATCAAGTTTTTTATTGAGTGCATCCCTCTTCTCCTGGATTTTTTGTTTCTGGATAAAATAAAAATCGAATA
>JAHIEB010000064.1 GCA_018894075.1 Patescibacteria group bacterium
TAAAAAAAGCCCGACAATCAAGCGGACTTCTTGGATATCTGTTTAATTCTAGTTTAGAAAAATATCTGGGTTTTGTCAAGAAAAAGGCCACTCTTATGAGCGACCTATGTGTTCTTTTAGAGCTTGGAGCTCCTCATCCGTGATCTCTTGTTTCTCGCGCAGGCTAACAACCAGCACGAAGCTTCCATTGTGCTGAAAGCTGATAACAACATATATGCCAGCTTTAACGCTCTTTCTACAGATAATCTCTGTCTGAAGCATCAACATCCTACGCTCATATGCTTCTTCGTCGTCTTTCGACCAAAGGGCGAAAACAAGCTTCTTTGAGTTTATGCACAACATATCCGTCTCCTTTGTTAAAGTACTAAAAAACTTCCCGTCTCTGCATCGTAAACAAATACGAAGCAAGGACGAGAAGTCTTTCTCGCGGTACCACCTTGTTTCTCCCCCCTAGGGGAGCTCTTTGCTGACTAACATCAGCTATCCTATGATTACGGAGGAGGCCGGGTTCCCACACTGCTTTGCATAGCAGAAACCACCTTGTCTTTTTTAGACTGACCAAGCCCAACTGCTTAGTCTTAGGTTTTAAATGTTTTCAAAGATAATTCAAGATAATAGCCCAGGGGCTATTTGTCAATAGTTTCTACCTTAAATTTCATAGCCACAAAAGTCCCGACCGCTATTCCGAAGGCGTATACTGCAATAGCAACGATTCCGCTCTCCTTGTTAGGGCCGGTAATGATATTATACAAAACCAGCATGCTTACCATGACTGTCATAAAAGAGCTTAGCACTGCAGGCAATACCCTCTCTTTGGCCACATATCTGACATTTAGGGTAAAAAGGATGTCTTGGAGGACGCCGGAGAGAAAGTATAGGATGTAGAGATATATGGTTTCCATTGTTTGGTGGACCTGGGGAGAATTGAACTCCCGTTTCCACAATGCGAATGTGGCGTCTTGCCGCTGGACCACAGGCCCTAGGATCTGATATTCTTTGCCTTTGCGCCCAGTTTAATGATCTTTAAGCATCTAGTCAAGATGAATAAAGCTAATACTTCAAGGGCAATAATAGACATGTCTCTCAAGCTGGTGCTGGGCCCTCCTTGGGGCATGTAGCTATAAAAATCTTTTGACAGAAAATTAACGACGTACAGTAGGGTAGTTAGAACTACCCAGCTGTAGACAAAGACCTCTCCTTTTCTTTCCACCTTTGCCTGTCCGAGCCATCTTATTAGTTCTTTGTGGATAGTGTAGATAAGTAAAACCCCGAGATAAAAGAGATTCATCCTGTTGGGAAAGAATATTCCCCTACTAAAGAACTCTATTGTTCCCATAGCCATGGTGACAATAGTCACAAAAATACAGATATAGTACAAATTCTTGTTTATATCTGTTTCCAGGGCTATTGGTTTCTTTATCTTCTTTGCCATTATCCTATTTTATCAATTATCCAGCGCAAAGAAAAGGGCATTTGATTCAAATCAGAAATATATGTAAAATCCAATTATGAAAATAACAAAAGAAACCACGTTAAAAGAAATCCTAGAACAGACGGGGGCAGAGAAGGTCTTGAAGAAACACAATGTTCCCTGCTTGAACTGTCCTATGGCTAGCCAAGAAATTTCAAAGCTTACAATCGGGCATGTGGCTGAAATCTATAACCTTGACTTGAAGAAGATTTTAGAAGAGCTTAATGCGGCTGATTATGCTCCGCCCAGTATACGACGCTAGAACCTGTTTGATATAAAAAAAGTCCCCACCAAAATGAGACTTTTCGGTGGGGTTTAGTTGAAAATTGCCGGTAGCAACACTCTCCAGATGGTGATACCCGCCATAACTGGGGGGAAAATCACACCAATAAATGTCACGAACTTCTCAAAGCCACGGCAACGTGGGTAGGCCTTCATCCAACAGACAAAGACAAATAGGTTGACCATAATCTGCAGGGATCCAGCGAGAAGGTTCAAGTTCTCGAAGAAATTCGTGCAGTTAGCAACGAGAAAGAACAAAAAACCAGCAATCCCAGAAATAATTCTCCACTTCTTGGAATTAGGTTCCACTACCAATCCTTTCTGTTTAAAAAATGACGGAAAAATTATCTACTAGTGAGTATAACATATTATAGTTCATTTGTCGAATGCTCGCTAGATGGGACGATTTTCGAACTTTGAGGTGGTTGAGATTGCTCAATAAGCCCAAAAAGTTACTGAATGAGATTAGAGCCTGCTTATAGCAACCCCTCTATAATAAATGGTTTTAAATCAGATGCTACAAGTATCCTCTGAATATCTGTTCTAGCCATAAGTGTGAGCGATGGTGTTGTAGATTTTTTATCATCTTTGTCATCTTTTATGGAAAAACCTATGTATTCAATCTTTTTATGCTTTCTATTTCTTACCCAATCTATCGCTGGGACGATATCGGCATCAGAACTAACTACTATAGCTACGTCATATTTGTCATCAACCGCTCCAACAATTAAATCTGTAGCGAGCTTAACATCTATCCCCTTTTCTCTTAATCTTTCATACTGTATTTTTTCTACTCCTTTCTGCAATAATTTTTTATAATCAACAACTCTTTCATCAATTTTTACCTCTTCAAGTCTTTTCCTTAATTTACTCGTTCTTGTCTCCCAGTGATTATCTTTTAGTTTTGTGAATAACGCCGTCTGTCTAGACATTGCTTCTATGCTTCTTTTGTCGCCCAACTTTTCCATTACGGTACCGATATAAAACCTCTTGCCCATTTCAACTATTTTTCTACCGTTAGCCAAAAAGGCAGCAAACTTTTCAAAATCAAAATTGGATTCCGAGGAACCTAACTTTCTAAGAGCTAGGTGGTAAAAGTTTCCGCCATCAATAAAAATATTAACTCTTTCAATGCCCATTAATATATCATAGCAATATAAATAAAAACCTGCACACTCCCTTTCGGCAGGCGCAGGTGACTTCATCTATAATGTTAATCTGACAAAGGAAGGTTGTCAAGGGATTAAAAACGAATATGAGAATCAGGATAAATACAGAACAGAAAAAATATGAGAATATTGGCTCCCGTTGTCAGGATTCAAACCCTGCTAACAACTAGTGCCCCCGCCAGGACTCGAACCCGGAACATATAGTCCGAAGCTATACGTGATATCCATTTCACCACGGGGGCAGATTTATGAAACTATACCATA
>JAHIEB010000065.1 GCA_018894075.1 Patescibacteria group bacterium
CTTGTGCTTTTTGCAAAGGAAAAGGCAAAGACCCGTTTGAAATCATGTCTAAAGAGGCTATCTGTCAGGTTTGTGGAGGGAGAGGCAAGGTGACAGTTGTTGAACCTTATGTTAAATGTGCTCATTGTCAAGGAACCGGGGTCAGTCCCAATAGCAGGAATGTTTGTACTGCTTGCGGAGGCCGAGGAGTAATACCAATTACTGACGGAAAGAAGGTTTGCCCTAAATGTCACGGCAGCGGGAGGGCAGCAGAAAATGACCTACCTTGTACAAAATGTGGTGGAAGGGGGGTGGTTTAGATGGCTCTTATTGATGAGATGCGCAACTTAAGAGAAGATATCGAAAGTGGCAAAAAGATTCGCAGCCAGAGAATTAAGGAAATAAAAGAAGATTTAAATACCTTTATGAAGGATGCCACGCGGAAAAGAAAAGAAGACTTTAAAGCTCTTACAGAAGAGGTAAGCCAGTTTATCACTGGGATAGAAAAGGATGTTGAGGTAACCCGGAAAGAAAATCGGGCAAAACAACGGGAGCTTAAAAAGGAGCTTTCTGCGGCCCAAGCTGCCTTTTGGGGGAAATAAAAGATTAATAAAAAATAAAGTTTTGTAGGAGGAGAAGAGATGGATAGTAACATAAATTCTATTGCTTTATCTACCGATCCGTCAGAAGGATTTGTAGAAACATCAACAATTAAAAAACTTATTGATCGCGCTATGGATTATCTCACCGCTGGTTTTGCGGTTCATTTTAGTGGTCCCACCGGTACTGGTAAAACTACTTTAGCTATGCATTTGGCTCATAAAAGTGGTCAACCAATAATGCTTATGTTTGGCGATGAGGAGTTTGGGACTTCGGATTTAGTTGGAGATAAAATGGGTTACCGCAAGAGAAAACTGATTGATAATTTTATCCATTCCGTCTTAAAGACGGAAGAAGATGTGATGCAACGCTGGGTAGACAACCGCTTAACTTCTGCCGTCAAAGAGGGGCTTACCTTAATTTATGATGAATTTAACAGATCAAAACCTGAAGCCAATAATGCCCTTCTTTCTGTACTTGAGGAGGGAATTTTGAGCCTGCCGACTAATGAGGAAGCAGAAGGCTATATCAGAGCCCATCCCAACTTTCGGGCGATCTTTACCTCAAACCCCGAAGAATATGCCGGGGTGCACAAGACCCAAGATGCCCTTTTGGACCGCATGGTCACTATTCATTTGGATTATTTTGACGAAGCAACAGAAACAGCCATTGTGGCTGCCAGAAGTGGTGTTAGTCTTGCTGATGCCAAAAAGATTGTTAGAATCTTGCGGGAGTTTCGTCAAGTTAATGGTATCAGTCGACCCGTGACTATTAGGCCAGGAATCATTATTGGAACTATTATAAAACAAAAGGGAATTTCAGCCTCAGGAGAAAATCCTGTCTTTTTTGACATTTGCATTGATGCTTTGGCTTCGGGAAGAAACCATCATGCTGAAGGGAAAAAAGCAGCAGAGACAGTTGTTACTCTTGTTAAAAAGCACTGTTTGGGAGAAAAAGCTAAAAAGCCGAAAATTATAAATGTTGCCCGGAAGCGAGATACAAAAGGCAGGTTTGTAAAGGAAGGAGGTGAATATGATAACCAAAGGAGTTAGTGATATAAGAGGAATTCGCAGCATAAATACCAGACCGGGTCCAATAACAGAGAGTAGCGGACATTTAAAGCTTTACCAATTAGCTGCTGAAAGAGACAACTTAATGAAGAAGCTTGAATGGGTCAAACGGCAAGCTGATCAAACAAAGAGAAGGCTTTCCGAGATTGCTCATGGTATGCACATGATGAAAAGAGTGGTTGAGGAGAGAACAAAAAATCAACCGGTTCCCAACCCTAATTCTAAGTTTCGTAACATGAGCATCAAATATTAATGAGGATCAAATTTATGAGGACAAAAGATGATACTAAAAAGAAAGAAGACGAGACCGTGGAAGTTGATTTCGGTATAGGCAAGATTTCCTTCGGCGGCCTTTTTAAAGGAATTGGCAATCTAATTGATCTTGTTTCAAAGCTTGAGGAAGAAGGAAAAGAGACAAGACGAGAGGGAGGATTCTCTTCTCCCTCTGGCAAAACCAAAGCAGTCTGGGGATTTTCCATTAAAACTGCTGTTGGTGGCAAAACTAGAGTTGAGCCGTTTGGCAATGTGAAGGAAACTACTAAAGGACCGGTAGTCGAAGAAGAAAGAGAGCCTATAGTTGATGTC
>JAHIEB010000066.1 GCA_018894075.1 Patescibacteria group bacterium
AAAAGAATAAGAAGCCACCTGTGGGACAGCAGATACTGCTCGGTATTTCAGAAGTAGCTTTGGCTTCAGAGAGCTTCTTGTCAGCCGCTTCTTTCCAGCAGACATCCCGCGTTCTTATCAAAGCATCTCTAGAAGGCAGGGAAGACAAATTAAGAGGACTAAAGGAGAATGTAATCATAGGCAAGCTCATACCAGTAGGCACAGGCTTTAAAGGATAGGAAATCCGCCCATTGGGCGGTTTTTCTTTACATAAAATAAGTGATATAATGGATGGTATAAATGGTTAAAGAGCAAAACAGCCAAAAGAAAAAGAATGCAAAGAAGGACGAGTTAAGGCCCCCGCTTTTGCATTCAAGGACAAAGAGATGGATTAAAGCCACCCTTATGTTTTTGATTACGATTATTGTGAGTTTGAGCTTTTGGAATAAAGCAGGCAACGCAGGAAACGGCTTTATGTGGGTAATGCGCTTTCTAATCGGCCAGACTGTTTTTCTCATTCCCTTTTTATTCTTGTTGGCAGGGCTGATGTTCTTAAAGCCAAAGCATAAGAGCAAAATGCTCCCCATATTTATAGGCATATTCATTATGATTTTTGGCATGGCAGGCATTTTAGGAGCGCAGGATTTGGGCCAAAAAGAAGGGGGGGTGCTAGGATACTGGCTCGGTTCTTTGCAGGTTAGCCTTTTTGGAATATTAGTGGCAAATATAATATTCGGGGCTATCATTATAGTCGGATTGCTGATTTTCTCTCAATCGCTATGGCACCTGAAGTCTGCCCAAGAAAAGTTACAGTCCAAAATAGTCCTTCCGAAGGAGATAAAAATTAAAGACACAGAGCCAAAAACCGAATTAAACAAAGACGCCCAGCCCAGGATATCTTTATTTAAGAAAAAAGAAGAGGAAAAGCCAGAGAGAAGGATGCAGCCGGAAGCATATATTTTTCCTCCCCTTGATTTGCTGTCTAAAAACGAAACCACTCCTGCTCCAGGAAATATTAAGCAGAACTCAATCATAATTCAAAAGACCTTAGAGAACTTTGGCATACCCGTTGAAATGGTGGAAGCGAATGTCGGTCCCACGGTCACCCAATATGCTTTTAAGCCTGATGAGGGAGTCAAGCTTTCAAAGATCACCACCCTAACCAATAATTTATCATTAGCTTTGGCTGCCCATCCGATAAGAATTGAGGCTCCTATCCCAGGTAAGTCTTTGGTGGGAATTGAAATCCCGAATAAAACAAGGAGCATTGTTTCTTTGAGGAGTTTGATTGCGGATTCCGGGTTCCAGAGTCCCCCGTCTTCTTTGCTGTTCGTTTTGGGAAGGAATGTTGCTGGAGCTGCAACTTACGCAGATATTGCAGAGATGCCCCATTTATTAATAGCTGGTTCCACGGGCACAGGAAAAACCATATTCTTAAACAGTTTAATTTTGAGCCTGCTTTACAGGAATTCTCCCCAGACGCTACGTTTTATCTTGGTTGACCCGAAGAGAGTGGAGTTTCAGCACTATAATCATTTGCCCCACTTGCTCTGTCCTGTAATTTACGACGCTAATAAAACAATCAATGCCCTGAACTGGCTGGTGAAAGAAATGGAAAGAAGATTTCAGGTATTCTCTGAGATTCCCACCAGAAATCTAGATACATACAATAAAAACAAGAAGGTAATTGCAGAAGGCAAGGTCCTACCCTACATCGTCTTAATTATTGATGAGTTAGCCGATTTAATGGCAGCTAAGGGAAGAGACATTGAAGCGGGCGTGGTGAGATTAGCCCAGATGGCCAGAGCAACGGGCATTCATCTAGTTTTAGCCACTCAAAGGCCCTCTGTGGAGGTAATTACCGGATTAATCAAGGCCAATGTCACATCAAGGGTAACCTTTCAGGTTGCTTCCCAGATTGATTCAAGAACTGTTTTAGATGCGGCTGGAGCCGAAAAGCTTTTAGGGGCAGGAGACATGCTTTTTATTTCTGCCAAAAGCATAAGGCCAAGAAGAGTCCAGGGCCCCTATGTTTCAGAGGAAGAAGTAAGAGATGTGGCAGAATTTATTGGAAAGCAGAACTCTGCTCTAACAGATACCACTTCAGCCTTTTTGGCTAATAGTTTGAATGAGCAGCTGGAGGCGTCCGCAGAAGCGGTCTCTGGCGGGACAGACTCTTTCTTTGACCAGAATGACCCCTTGTATGAGGAAAGCAAAAAGATAATTTTAGAAACAAAAAGGGGATCAGCCTCATTTCTACAAAGAAGGCTGAAGATAGGGTATGCCAGAGCAGCCCGGCTCATTGATATATTAGAGGAGAGGGGGGTTGTCGGGCCGGCGGACGGAGCGAAACCCAGAGAAGTTTTTGGACAGAGCTTCGGCATCCAGGCGGCTCCGGAGATGCCTGGAAAAGACGAGTCAGATGAATGGGAAAAAATATGATAAAAAAACAAGTAGTTCAAAAAAACGCAGATGCTGTTATAGAGGAAATCAAGGAGCGCTTTGGAGAAGGCGCAATAATGAAGCTGAAGGACATAAGGCATGTTGACGTTGATGTAATTCCGACAGGGTCTATTGCCATGGACCAGGCCTTGGGAGTGGGAGGCATGCCGAGGGGCAGGGTAATAGAGATATTCGGCCCGGAGTCGTCAGGGAAAACCACTTTGTCCTTGCACGTTATTGCAGAGGCTCAAAAGAAAAATGGCGTCTGTGCTTTTGTGGATGCTGAACACGCAATGGATCCGGACTATGCCCGCAGGATTGGAGTTAATGTAGACGATCTTTTAATATCCCAGCCTGACTCGGGCGAGCAGGCCTTGCAGATAGTGGAAGCATTAGTTAGGTCAGAAAACATTGATGTAATAGTAATTGATTCTGTGGCCGCTTTGACTCCCAAAGTAGAAATAGAGGGGGAGATCGGCGACCAGCATATCGGGCTTCAGGCGCGTTTGATGAGCCAGGCCTGCAGAAAACTTGCCAGCATAGTGTCTAAGACGAAAACAATTGTTATCTTTCTAAATCAGACAAGAATGAAAATAGGAATGGTGTTTGGCAATCCTGAAACCACTCCAGGAGGACTGGCTTTGAAATTTTACGCCTCAGTAAGGCTGAATCTCCAAAGGACAGCTCAAATTAAGTCAGGAGATGAGATTATTGGAAACAGAGTACGGGCCAAGGTGGTCAAAAACAAAGTGGCCGCTCCCTTTAAAGTGGCAGAGTTTGATATCTACTACAACGAAGGAATTTCTGTTTCGGCAGATGTCTTGAGGGTTGCGATGACCAAGGGCTTGGTTAAGCAGACAGGCAACACTTTTATATTCGGAGAAAAGAAAATAGGGGTTGGTTTAGAGGCTGCTAAGAAGGCCTTAAAAGAAAGCCCGGAATTACTGAAAGAGATTAGGGATGCGGTTATATAGAGCAACAAAAAACAGCCTTAGGGCTGCTTTTTGCTTATTTAGCCAGATAGGGCATTAAACCCAGCTGTCTCGCTCTTTTGATCGCCTTAGCTGTTCCCCTTTGGTGAAGAGCGCAAAGTCCCGACTTCTTTCTAGCTTTTATCTTGTATGTGCTTGAGACAAAGCGCGATAGAACTTCAGCGTCCTTGTAATCAATTTCTTTTACGTTTTTTTGACAAAAATAGCAGGCCATAGGTTTAAAAAGGAATATCTTTAACGTCTATTTCTCCCTCGTCTTTTGCAGGAGGGGTGTAGGACTCTTCTATTACAGGGATTTCTTCGTTTTTAGCTTCCGGTTCTTGGACAGGTCCTTGGCTGTTTCTCGGGCCCAGCTGTATATTTTCTGCAATCACCTCTGTCCTGAATTGTTTTACCCCTGAAGCGTTTTGCCATGATCTTGTTCTTATCCTGCCCTCAACGAATACAATAGAACCCTTAGTTAGATATCTTGAGCAGATATCAGCCAACCTTCCGAAAGCAACAACATTATGGAATTCAGTGTCCTGCTTTTTGTTTCCTGTGGTGTCTTTGTAGAACCTGTTAGTGGCTACTCCAAAGTTGACCACAGATTGTCCGGAAGGCAGAGCTTTGGTCTCCGGAGTCCTTGTTAGGTTGCCCAGTATGAAGACTCTATTTAAGTTCATTTATTGTCCTAGAATTTCGTCTAGTTTTTGGTCAATGTCCTTTAGCTCGACCTTTTTCTTTGTTTTTTCTTCCTCGGTTGGCTCTTCTTTTCTTACCCTTAAGGGCTTCTCTTTTACGGGTTTTTTAATAACAATCATATACCTAAGGATTCTCGGCTCTTTCTTCAAATCCTCCCCCACTATATTCAGTTTATCTTGTTCCAAAGAAAATTCAATATTCATCCACAAGGCAGAGGCCTGCTTTTTAATTTTATACCCCAAGGTTTTAGGGCTTGGGTTTTCTGACTTTAAAATCAAGCCACCTTGTTTTTGGATTTGCGAAGCTATTTCTGAGGAAAGCACTTGAGCCTCGTCAATTGAAATATCTGCGGTTGCCAGACAGCTTAATTCGTAGTTTTTCATAGTAGTGCCATTATACCAGCTAGCATCTAAATAATCAAGATGTGATATAATGATTAAACATGATTTCCCCAAACATTTTCAAGGCATACGACATCAGGGGCATATACCCTGCAGAGATTAACGAAGAGACAGCCTACGCTATTGGGCAGGCTTTAGTAGCCGATACGAACGCTAAAACCGTGGCTTTGGGGCAGGATATTAGGTTATCATCTAAGTCTCTGGCCAAGGCTCTGTCTTTAGGCATTCTTGATTCAGGGGCTGACATATATGATTTAGGCCAGATACCGACTGAAATGATATATTATTCAGTCGGCAAAAAAGGCTATGACGCAGGAATAATGGTGACAGCCAGCCACAACCCGAAAGAATACAATGGCTTTAAAATGATAAAGAAAAGCAGTAATGGCTTTGAAATGATAAGTGGCAAGAGCCTTGCCTTGGGGGAGGTTGCTTCAACTAAAAAAGGAAGAAAAAAGAAGATTGATTTAAAGAAAGAGTATGCGCAGCATTGCCTTTCCCTATTTCCTAAAAAAGATTTGCGCGTTGTTGTTGACGCCAGCAATGGTATGGCATCAAAAATAATTCCTTTTTTGGGCATAAAAACTATCCCCTTGAATTTCAAACTTGACGGTAGATTCCCGGGCCATTCTCCCAATCCCTTAGAGGAAGGTTCAACCCAACAGATTTCAAAAGCAGTTTTGGAGAAAAAGGCGGATTTTGGGGTCATCTTTGACGGGGACGCAGATAGGATATTTTTAATCACAGAAAAAGGAGAACTTGTGAGGGGAGATGCTACCCTTTTGCTTTTGGCAAAATACTTTTTAGATAATAAACTAGGAGATTCTTTTGCTTACAACTTAATCTGTTCTAGGGCTGTGCCTGAATTAATAGGGCAATGGGGAGGCAGGGCAGTAAGAACTCCAGTTGGATACTTGAATGTCAAAGAGGGGTTGGTTAAAAACAGCGGAGCACTCGGGGGAGAGATTTCAGGCCATTATTGTTTTAGAGATAATTTTTACGGGGATTCAGGCGTAATGGCTTTTCTGGTTTTACTGAATGTTTTGTCTGGTAAAAAGGCCTCTGAACTGGCGAAAGAAATGACTCCTTATGCAAAAGGAGCAGAGATAAACTTTACTGTAAAAGATAAAGAAGCAGTGATGCAGAAAGTAAAGGAGAAGTATGCGGACGGAAAGATAGATTATTTGGACGGCATAACAATCCAATACGAAAAGTGGTGGTTTAATTTAAGGCCGTCAAACACAGAACCTCTCTTAAGGCTTACCATTGAAGCAGAGGAAAGCAACCTATTGGAAGAGCAAAAAGCAAAATTAGTTTCCTTCATCCTTAGTTTTTGTAACTCTAAGTAATCAAAAAACAGCCT
>JAHIEB010000067.1 GCA_018894075.1 Patescibacteria group bacterium
CCCCCATTCTAGGCGCCCTGGTTTCCCTATCTTTATGCAATCTGTTAAAAACAGCGGCATCTTCTCCGCTTATTGTTTTTGTTCTTGCCTCTTTTTTCCAAAGTTTATGCTTATACAAAAATCGAGTCAGGCAGGGAACCCACATAAAGGCTATGACTGAAGAAACCACAGCTGATATAAATGTATAGACAACGTTTAGGGCAAATGCCATATATATGCTTTATTAACCCAATCTATTAATCCCTCCATAGCTGAAAATCTTTCTTCTGACCCCAAAATGACATAAATCAATTCCTTTCCCAGTTCAGGTGTTTTGGCAATAATTAACAAGCATCCCTTTGCCTCGCTGGTATTGCCTGTTTTGCCACTCTTTACCGAATTTAAACCCAAAAGAAGATTGGTGTTTATTAAAATATGATGTAGCTTTCCGGAATAATTAAGCAAACGATAATTATTTAACGACAATATCTCCCATATTTCAGGATGGTTCACAGAGATATACTCTGCCAAAAATGCCAACTCTCGGCTGTTTGAATAGTTTTGAGAACTCAAACCGCTGGGGTCAGCAAAGCTAGTGTTTGAGAAGCCAAGCTCTAATGCCTTCTGATTCATCTTCTGCACAAATTCTGAAACTCCAATTTGTTCAGCTAAAGCAAATGCAGCGTCATTGCTTGATTCAATTAAAGCAATGTATAGGAGATCTTTTATTGACATCATCTCTCCATAGCTAAGCATACCCTGCTGGCCGAGCTGATCTACCGCCTCTTTGCTGACAACAGTTATTGCCACTAAATCATAATTTTCTAAAACCACCACAGCAGTCATAAGTTTAGTTAGGCTGGCAATAGGCAACTTTACATCAGAGTTCTTCTTAAACAAAACCTTATCACCCTGAACGCATATAGAAGAGGCGGCGTTAACCTCGGGGTCTGGTTCAGCCCATCTTCTTGCTGGCTTTAATCCCTCTGGGATTACTTCTTTTTCGCTGACACCGATTAAGCTGGCGGGGGCATTCTGTGAAGAAAAGGCTGAAATCAAATCATTTGTAAACTTTGGCACAACAAAACTGACGCAAAAAACGATGAACAAGGCGGAAACTGCGTACAGAATGATTTTAGCGCTTTTTCGCATTCTTCTTTATAGAGATATTAAGCTCTTTCAACTGGTCAGAACCGATCGGAGCCGGACTGTCCATTAAAAGGTCCCGGCTGTCTCCTGTTTTGGGAAAAGCAATTACCTCTCTAATGTTGGGTTCGTTCAATAAGATGGAAATAAAGCGGTCTAAGCCATAAGCAATCCCTCCGTGCGGAGGGGCTCCGTAACTGAAGGCCTCCATCATATGACCGAAATTTTCTTTAATCATTTTCTTGTCATATCCCATTATTTCAAAAACTGCCTCAAGAGCTTCTGGCCTGTGATTCCTAATGCTTCCTCCCCCAATTTCTGCTCCGTTTAAAACCATATCATACTGCGTTGTTAGAATATTCCCGATATTTTTCTTATTTAAAAGATCTTGCATAAACTCTGGCTTTGGACTAGAAAAGGGATTGTGCGTGAATGTCCATTCTCCCTTTCCTGTTTTCTCAAAGAATGGAAAATCAACAACCCAACAGAAGGCAAGTGAGTCTTGGTCTTTTCTCAAATCCGGCCTGTCTGTCTTATATTTTTCTATCGCATCCCCATACATCAATCGCGGGAAAGGAATCTCTTGTATCTTTTTATCTGGGAAAAAAGTCTGAACAATCTCAATAATCAAGCGCTCATTAATTTCCATCACATCTTCTCTCTCAACAAAACTCATTTCCATATCGAGCTGGGTGAACTCTGCCTGCCTGTCAGCTCTAGGGTCTTCATCGCGGAAGCATCTGGCAATTTGAAAATACTTTTCTATGCCTCCGACCTGCAAAAGCTGTTTATACTGCTGGGGCGACTGAGGCAGAGCAAAAAAACTGCCGGGCTGGAGCCTTGACGGGACCAAAAAATCTCTGGCGCCTTCTGGAGTTGATTTAGTTAAGCAGGGGGTCTCAACTTCGCAAAATCCCTCTCTTGTTAAAAAATCCCGCATAAAATGTATGATTTTATGACGCATTCTTAGATTCCTCTGCATCCTCTCTCTCCTTAGGTCAAGATATCTGTATTTCATTCTCTTTTCCTCGCTAATTTCATATCCGTCAGATAATACTTCAAAAACAGGGGTTTTGGCTTGAGATAAAACATTCAACTCCTTGGCTACCAACTCAATCGCGCCAGTAGGGATTTTGTCGTTAACCATTTGCTTTGGCCTGGCAGATACCACTCCGACAATATCTATAACCCATTCAGGCCTCAAATCCTTGGCCGGCTCGTAGGCCTTTTCATTTGGAAGGAAAACAACCTGCAAGACTCCTGATTGGTCTCTTAGGTCAATAAACAGTATTTTTCCGTGCGCCCTAACCGCATTTACCCAGCCAGACACTCGGACGGTTTTCGATGCTAAACTCGCAGTTTCTGCTACTTGAACTCTTTTCATTTTTTTACTTTTATAAACCTTCTTTTGCCGACTTGAATAATTAAATTATCTTCAATTACAACCTCTGCCTTCCAGTCATTTAGCTTAGTATTATTAACAGACACTCCCCCACTCTCCACTAATCTTTTAGCTTCGGCTTTAGAGGCAGCTAGGCCAGACTCAAATAGAAGGTCTAAAATTGAATAACTTTCTCTTACTGCTTTAAACTCCTCAATATCTGAAGGAACCTGCTTGTCCTTAAACATTAATTCAAACTCTTTTTCTGCTTTGTCAGCTTCTTTTTCATCATGATACATTCTGACGATTTCGCACGCAAGTTTTGCCTTAAGGTCCCGCGGATTCAGACCTGTTAAAATAGAGCTCTCCATTTTAACAATTTCTTCAGAAGGAACCTCCGTATAATATCTAAAACAGGGAATGATTGATTCGTCCGCTAAAGCCATAATTTTCCCGTACATATCCCTGCTTGAATCGTTAAGGGCGATAAAAGAACCTTCTGATTTTGACATCAGTTTTTTCTTGGTCTTGGGATTTTCCAGCAATGGAACCGTAATAACAAACTTCTCTTTATTCTTATATATCTTCTGAAGGTCTCTCCCTACAAGCATATTAAAGGTCTGGTCTCTCCCTCCAAGCTCTGCATCAGCATCTAAAGCAACGGAATCATATCCCTGCATTAAGGGATACAAAAATTCATTAATATATATTTCCTGATTCTTTTCTATCCTCTCTTGAAACATATTCCTCTTTATCATCTGTCCGTGGGTGAAGTGTGAGGCAAGCTTTATAACATCGCTAAAATTCATCTTCTCTAGCCACTTGCTGTTAAACTTGAACTCGGGGTTAAATATCTTTCTAATCTGTTCCTTATACGTCTTGTAATTCTGCTTTACCTGCTTTCTTGTCAAAGGCTGTCTTGTTGAAGATTTTTCTGTTGGATCCCCGATCTGGGCAGTAAAGTCGCCTATTAGTATTATTATCCTGTGCCCCATTTCCTGTAATTTCCGCAATAAAAGCAGGCTAGTCGAGTGCCCCAGATGAAGCTGGCTTCCGGTTGGATCAATACCAAAATATATGGTCAGCTTCCTTGAGTTCAAAGCTGTAAAAAAAGCCTCCTCTGAAGGATATATTTTATCTATCCACCTTTTAATAATTTCCTGCATAAGCATTTGCCTATTATATACCGCCTGCTTTTTTTTAGCAAAACCTAGAAATCGGTTTTCTCTTCTGGTTGTTTCTCTGTCTTATCTTTTCTAGGGCGAGAGCCGATGATATATATCATGACAAATATTATCAGAATCGAGCTCAAAACAATAAAGATAGTATTTAATGACATAATAATTTATTATACCCCAAAAAACATAAAAAGCTAACTCCTTGACACATCCTACGCGAGGTGATAGAATATCTATAAACGAGTCGCTCATTGTCAACAATAAGGAGACTGCCATGACTGCAAGGACGGCTGTTTGTGGTGAGCACACATTCCAATTCATTCGGGTTGGGGAAAATGGCTTTGCTATCTCCCTGACGAAAAACGGCTGCCAGTCAGGTACCTAGCATCGCTAAATCTGGGGTCTGCCCAAAGGAACTTTAAGGAGGTGGCTTCGCGCTTTCCCGAACTGGATCCTCTGTTAGTCGAGGAGATTGCGCTTTGCTTCGGTATTTATACCGGATCAGCCCTCCAACACCAATTGATCCAGCAGGAAGAATAATCAACCAAGCGTTCCCCTAGAAAGGAACGCTTTTCTCTTACAGTTTTTTAGACAGCTCGTAAATATCCCCTGCTCCCATAATAATCACCACTTCCCCGCCTTTTAAATTCTTCTTTAAATACTCTTTGATATTACCCATCTTCATATACTCCACATTGGGCCGTATAATCCGCTCAACCATATCCTTTGAGCTTACTTTGCTTTTAATCTCTTTTGTCTCTCGGCCGGCAACGCTGTAAATATCTGTGATAATAATCTTATCAACCGGCGCCATTCTAAAAACCCTAAGAAAATCGTCGAATAAATGAAAAGTTCGCAGATATTGATGGGGTTGGAATATGCACCATATCTTTTTGTTTCCAAACTTCTCTCTAGCTGCTTTTAATGTTGCCTGAATCTCGGTTGGGTGGTGGCCATAATCAGAGACAAGGGTGAATCTCTTTTTTCCAAACCTAAATCCCCGCACCTCAAATCTTCTCCAAGCCCCCTTGTAATCCGCCAGAGCCTTAAAAGAAACCTCGTCAGGGATATTAAGCGACCTTGCTACTGACAAAGCAGCTAAGGCATTGGATATATTATGTTGTCCTGGAACATTAAGAATCTTTTTTAAAAAATCTGCTTCCGGCTGTTCTAAAGAGTAAAATACAGGTTTTAAATCTTTTACCAACTCGGAAACATTGAAATCGTCTTTGTTGGCAATGATAGTCCCTTTATCAAGCAGAGAAACATATTTCTTAAAGGTCTTTAAAATATCGTCCAAATCTTTGTAGAAATCCAGATGCTCTCTTTCAATATTGGTCAGCACGATCATTTTCGGATGATAGTTCAAAAAGGAGGCGTTCCATTCATCTGCCTCAATAAGAAGATAATTGCTTTTGCCTTTTCTGAAATTAGTATTTCCAAATTGTTTCAGTTTGGTACCGACAATTACAGTCGGGTCTAATCCTGCTTCAGTTAAAATCAATGAAATCATTGAGGTGGTTGTGCTCTTTCCATGCGACCCTGAAACTGCAATGGTATTATATTTCTTTGTCAGCTCCCCAAGGGCTTGGGGATAACTTAAAATTTCTACTCCTATTTCTCTGGCTTTTAGCATCTCTGGATTGCTTTCTAAGACTGCCGGGCTGAAAATGACCCTTTTAACATCTTTAGGGACATTCTTTGCATTATGCTTCCCTATTTTCAGATTAGCCCCCTTTCTTTTCAAAAGTTCTGTAATTTCTGACGCAACTAAATCAGAGCCAGAGACCTTGTACTTCTCTGACAAATAATATTGGGCTAAAGCGCTCACCCCTATTCCTCCTATGCCTATAAAATGAATCTTATTCACTTAGTTTAAATCTTTTTAATAATTTATATTCAGCGCCTGTTCTTTTCAATATGCTCTGGTAGAGGTCGACTGAATTGACTTGAACGTTGATATCAATGGGCTCATTAATTTCCGGCCTTTCTTCGGGATTAATTCTTTTCCATTCCCACTCTTTAATTCTGGCTAAAGTAATATGTGGAACAATATCTTTATCTACACCGCCTGCCTCTCTGGCCAAGGAGACGAATTCACTAGAACTCTCCCCTACTGCCCAAACCATTCTCGGAGGAAATGTACCCAATGGCCCGTAGGAAATCCGAGAAAACTTTAAGGAAAAAGGCTTTTGCGAAAAGGCGTACTCTCTATCATTATCTGCTTGCCCTAAAAAAGCAACTGTGACGTGCAGGCCCTCTTTTTTCAGCCATCGTGCAGGCAAGTCGGGCCACTTGTTTTCAGAAAGAGCCTCTTTGACGTCATCGGGCAGGGTTATGGCAAGAAACAGCCTCATAAGGCTATCTTAGCAGAAAAAAAACTTAAGGACAATTGATTTCTGTTTGATTGTGTAGTACAAGAAAGGTGTACATTTACAACACAAAGGAGGTGTACCGTGAAGATAAAGCCTGGCTTACTGGTAATCGTTTTGCCAAAGCAGGAAATACCCGGCCGCATATGCTGGGGGATTGTAAAACAGGAAGTAGGACCAACCCAATTTTGGGTAAAGACAGAGCAGACCGAGACCGCAAAGGGGTATGATATCCCTGACGAAATCCTGATTAAGGAGGCCGATATCATTCCGGTCGCAGAAGTTAAAAACAGCCAAAAGCCCAGACTGGCGGCGCTGAAATACTTACCTGAAATCCTTATAGAGCTTTTCCTTCGGCTTTGCCCAAAAGAGAAGCTCGCTGATGTGCGGGTGGGAACTCTTGTCATTATTCTATCTGCTGGAGACAAGATTCTGACTCCGGAGTGGGGCGTTGTCCATAGAATAATGCCCAGCTCAGACCTTGATGTCACCATCGGCCGGAGAGTCCACCGCAAAAAGGTATTTGTCAGTCCAAAAAACGTTATACCTGTCATTCAGACCGCTGGATTGGTGCTCTCTGCCCGAAGAACAGCGTTTCGGCTCGCACCGGAGCTGCTGATGATACTTTTCTGCGAGCTCAAGAACCGACCTTGAGCTTTTTTTTAAAAGCAATAGAATAAGGTAATGAACAATAAGACAACTGCTATTATTCTTGAAGAAATCGCCTGTCTTTTAGAGATAAAAGGAGACAGCATTTTTAGGATTAAAGCATATAGGAAAGGAGCCGAAGCCCTTAATGCCTCGCAAGAGCAAGTGGAGGAATTATACAAAAAGCAGGGCTTAAAAGGAATAAGAACGATTCAGGGTTTGGGCGAAGGCATTTCAAAAAAGATTGAAGAATATATTAAAAAAGGAAAAATCAAGTATTTTGACGAGCTAAAAGAAGAAACAGCTATACGCCAGCTGGTCGCCTATTACTTTGAAACTAAAGGTCTGAACTTGCAGGAATTAAAGGAAAATGCTAAAAAAAGGAAAATTGTCTACTCTCGCTTTGTAAAACCGGCCAAGCAATTACTGGAATTATCAGGATCGCTTGAAAAAGCCAAGGGAGCCATTAAAAGAGTGGCTGACTGGGCAAAATCGAGGAACCTTGATTATGCAATTGAAACCGTGTTCAAAAAGTGGCTTGAGTTGGATAACCTAAAACCAAAGGAAATAGTAAAAAAGCCATTTTTCAGGGGTCGTCCTATGATTTGGTCTGAAATGAAAAAAAGATGGTATGTAATTGATAAATACGGGGACTGGCTGGAATATGCCGGAAAGACCGCTGAAATGGAATGGAGATAATAATATATGCTATCGCATTCTGATTTAAGGCCTGGCACAAGATTCATTCTTGACAGCCAGCCATACGAAGTTTTGACTGCCAGCGCCATGAAAATGGCTCAAAGAAGGCCGGTCATTCAAACCAAGATAAAAAACCTTATTACAGGCAATGTCTTTGAAAGAAATTTCCAGCAAGGTGACCTTTTTGACGAAGCCGAGCTGGCCAAGATAAAAATCAAATACCTTTACAACAGCAAGGGCCAACATTTTTTCTGTCAGCATAAGGACCCCTCAAAAAGGTTCTCCCTTACTGAAGCCCAAATAGGGTTTGGAGCAAAGTTTTTAAAACCCGATGAACTGGTGGACGGAATTGTATTTGATGAAAAGATTATTAATATTGCTGTACCGATTAAGGTACAGCTTAAGGTAAAACAGGCGCCCCCTGGCCTCAAAGGAGACCGAGCACAAGGTGGAACAAAAGTTGCCATTCTAGAGAGCGGAGCAGAGGTTAGTGTTCCATTATTTATTGAAGAAGGTGATATAATAGAAGTAAATACAGAAACAGGCTTATACGCAAAAAGAATATGACGCAAATAGAAACAGGCCCACGGACAGACCC
>JAHIEB010000010.1 GCA_018894075.1 Patescibacteria group bacterium
CCGTATCGCCTTTCCAGTAGTATTGAGGAAAGCTTTCTGTGAACGTTTGGTTAGCCCCGAAATCCGTTAGATTCATCCTTGATGCGGTTACTGTACCAGAAGCGGTTGCTATCTGCATACGTCTTAGTTCCTTAAAATCAGTTGAAGTTAAAATATTCTTGGCTCAACTTGGAGATCTTGCTAAGAAAAAGAGTTTAAAAATCCTAGAAGAGTTTAGGGGAGCAAAGATTCAGGTTTCAGAATCATTATCTAAGGATTCTTTAAAGACCCAGCTGAGAACAGCAGGAAAGCAGGGAATAAGGTATGTCCTCATGTTTGGGCAGAGAGAGGCCTTAAACAGCGAGATAGTTGTAAGAGATATGGATTCGGGTAATCAGGAGACCCTAAAACTGGAAGAGGTGGTTGGTGTTATGAAAGAAAAATTAAAAAAGTTAAAATAATATGGCACTAGAGGTAAGGAAAAAAGAAAGGGAAAACTCCCAGAATCTTGTTCACCGCTTCACTAAAGTTGTAAGGCAGAGCGGAGTTTTGCTTGAAAAGAGAAAGAGGCAATTCCATAAAAGGGCCAAATCAGCTTTAATTCAAAAAAGGTCTGCCCTAAGGAGAGCAGAGCTGAAAATTCAGAAGGCTCGGGAATACAAACTTAGCAAGCCTCAATAAAATGCTAAAAGAGCAAATTCAAAAGAACGTAAATATCTCAATGAAAGAGGGAAACTCTTTAGTTGCAACGACATTGAGAATGCTTCTGGCAGCTATTGTCTCCAAAGAGAAAGAGAAGAGATTTAAGATTTTCCAGAAAGATTCTAAAACTGATTTAGAAAAAGAATCCCAACTAACAGACGAAGAGATTATAGAAACTGTTTCTTCTGAAATTAAGAAAAGAAGGGACGCCATTGTTCTTTACGAAAAAGGGAAAAGGCAGGAATTGGCAGATAAAGAAAAAGAAGAAATCTCGGTTTTACAGAAATACCTTCCAGAGCAGATGCCAGAAGAAAAAATAAGGGAGATAGTTTCAGAAGCCATTTTAAAAACAGGAGCGAAAGAGGCAAAAGATATGGGAAAAGTGATGGCAGAAGTGATACCCAAAACAAAAGGAAAAGCAGAATCAGGAACAATAAGTAGAATTGTAAAAGAGTCTTTAGGGAAAACTGCCATTTAGGCAGTTTTTTTGTTATAATGAGCAAATGATAGCAATTAAAAATCTTTCCGGAACTTCTGTTGACAGAAAGTTATTAACAGGTGTTGCAAAAATTGTTTTAAAAGGCGAAAATACAATAATAGGAAAGGAAATTTCGCTTGTTTTTGTTAAAGAAGATAAGATAAAAGAGATAAATAAAAAATATAGAAGGAAGAACAAGCCGACAGACGTCCTTTCTTTTGAAGGGATAAATGAGATATTCATATGCCCCTCCCTTGCCAAGGGAAGAATAAAGCATGTGCTAATCCATGCTCTCCTGCATCTTTCTGGGTATGACCATAAAGCAGAAAAGGAAACAGAGCTAATGGAGAAAAAAGAAATACACTATCTTTCATTATGCCAAAAGGCAAAATTGTTACAGGGTTAGACATAGGGACGAGTTCCATCAAGATTCTGGTTGCGCAAAAAGCAGGTAAAGAGCTTGAGGTTTTAGCTCAAACTCAAATCCCTTCTTTCGGCGTAAGAAGAGGGGCTGTGGCCAAAGTTGAGGAAGTTTCAAAAAATATTGAAGCTTTGATTGCTGAAGCCGAAAAGCTTTCCGGAAGAAAGATAAAATCCGTTTTTGTTAATATCGGAGGTAGCCATCTACGCATTACCCCTTCTGACGGGCTGATTTCTGTTTCAAGGGCTGACCAGAAGATTTCCCAGGAGGATATTGAAAGAGTTTTACAGGCGGCAAGAGCGATAAATATTCCATCAAACGAAGAGGTGCTGGATGTTTTCCCGAGAGAATTCATCATTGACGACCAAAAAGGAATCAAGGAGCCGCTGGGCTTAACTGGAATAAGGCTGGAGGTAAAAGCCAATTTATTGTGCGTTTTCTCTCCTTTCTTTATTAATTTGACTCAAGCAGTTTTAGGCTCGAACCTTCAGATTGATGATATTGTTCCCTCTCCTTTAGCAGCAGCAGCTGCTGTTTTAACGCCCCAGCAGAAAGAATTGGGATCCGCAGTAGTTGATATCGGACACTCAACAACCGGATTAGCTGTTTTTGAAGAAGGCGAGCTCATCCATTTTGCCGTTTTCCCCATAGGATCAGGGCATATCACCAATGATATTGCTTTGGGACTGCAAGTATCCCTTGAAGAAGCGGAACAATTGAAATTCCATTACGTTTCCGACAATCAAAAAAGAAAACTCGGCGACATCATTGACGCGAGGCTCGGCGACATTTTTGAACTGATACAAAATCATCTGAAAAAAATCGGAAGAAACGAACTTCTGCCGGCCGGCGCGGTAATTATTGGCGGCGGCGCGAATCTTCCCAATCTGGAAGATTTCGCGAAAAGCAGCCTCAAACTGC
>JAHIEB010000068.1 GCA_018894075.1 Patescibacteria group bacterium
ATTTAACCTTGTTTCAGCTAACGATTGCATAACATTGGTTGAGTTAGTTTTCACTAACTCCAGCCAACCACCAACCGACTCATTTTGCAATATGTTTTCCATATTCTAATACTGTAAAGTGTACCATAGGCGAGTGCATTTACTTGACAAAAGATATAAAAGGCGTAGAAAAAAGGTAGTGCAAGAACATTAACATCCAACCAAAAGGAGCTTGAGATGAACGCAGTGGTGCTTGCTTTGTGTGTCTTCGCACAGTGCGACCTTCCCGGTGGAGTAGTCTACCCTGAAGGTAAGAACCTCGTCTATCAGGAAATGAAGAGCGGAAAAAGGGCCGAGCTTCTGGACCAGTTCCCCTTTGTCTGCGAAGGCCCGGTGGCTGTTTCTGATGATTTGTCAGTAATGGCCTTCTCGGTCATGGCCGGCAAGGGAAACAATCTCTACATTCAACGCCTGCCTGGAGGCAAACCCTTTTTGCTCCATCAGGCGAGAGAAAAGCTTGAAAGCATTTGCATCTCGCCCGACTCCCACATGGTGGCTTATTCAACCATATCAGGGTCTGCCGGCGTGATCGCTATCTGCCAAAATCCAGGTCTCCCGGGGTATAACAGGGTGTTCACAGAAATGCACTTCCCTGTATTCACCCGGAAAAAGACTTCGATCATCAACGGCGAGACATGGATCAAAGCGCTGGGACAGCATTTCACTGAAGCTGACCCAATGGCTGCTTTTAACAATCTCAAGGCGGGTGACAGCCGCATAGTCGGACGCAGAAGCTGGACTACAAGCACAGCGGTTACTAACGGCTCCATCTGGAACCGGCAGAAAAGCGCCTCTCCTCTGGAAATCCGAGACCGTTGATGGTTTTTTGAAATCAGGCCGGACAATGAGGGCGATATTGTGCTCGCCATGGTCTCTTTTTCAGAGAGAACTCGAAAATGGGGACCCATAGGGATTCAGTATCTCGCCAGTTCGCCTATCGGGGGCGAGAAAACATGGACTGTTCCAGTCCAGGCTGATTTCCTTAAGCCAACATCTGACTTTAAGGGAGCTGCCAAAAAACCCGATGGCACCGTTACCTGCATTGCCAACAGATCCCTGATAACTGAAACAGGCCAGGTTTTTGCCAAGGACATCTTGGGCTCAAACCCTGTCTGGCCAAATGATTCCCAGTTTCTTTTCTGGCATAACCAAGCAGTTTGGATGTGCGACGGGAACAGCCCTAAACAGCTCTTCCCGCTTGCACCTTCCTATTTCTGCTACGCAAAGGACTCGCCAGCAAGGACCTCTGGAAGGTCAACGCTTTTCCAGGACAAGCAGTTTTTCGTAAGTCTCGGGGACTTCTGCTTCGAGTCCTCAGACCTTTCAACCAACGTAGATACTTACGAGTATCTGCTGGGACTACTCAAGGAAAACCCTGATATAACATGGCTGAAGAAAGAGCACATGGCCGTCTTTAACCGGACAACCATCCATAAGAGGTGGCTAATCATGCGTGCCGATCGCAATAACCCTGCTGGGCTTGAACAACTGAACAACGTTTCGTGGTGCGTCACAGATAAGACAAAACTTGAGGACATCTCTGATCTATCTGCCTTCCAATTTCAGAGGTCTCCTGGCCTGTTCCAGTTTCTGGCGGACAAAAGGCCAGTAGTCTTACTAAAGCGGGGTAATTCCTACCTCGGTATGATAGTCTTGTACACCGAGTACGAGATCATTCCTGTCGGGAAGTACCACTGCTTCGGAGGTCTATCGGACGAGAAGGGAAAATATATCCTTCTTTCGGCTCCGACCTCTGATCATGCCGTCTTCATCTGCGACTGGAAATACTGGTCGCAGACCCCCAAGTGAAAAAACTTGGGGGCTTTTTATACCCTAAACGACTTTCTATGGATTGCGCAACGCCCAATCTTCTTTAAGATTTTTCTGTGACTGCTCGTAGGATAGCCTTTATGCCTCCAAAATCCATATTGGGGATATTTCTTATCATAATTAATCATTATCCTATCTCTCGTCACTTTAGCTATTATGCTAGCGGCTGAAATTGAAAATACTTTTGCATCTCCTGAAACAATGGGCTTTTGAGGAGTTTTAGAGTCAATGCTAAAGTTGCCGTCAAGCAATAAGTAGTCGGGATTTAATCTAGAAAGCGATTTCTTCATAGCAAGCTTTGTTGCTTTTAAGATATTGATCCTGTCAATTATCTTTTCTGAAACTATTCCTATCCCCCATCGTATATCCGTGCTCTTTATTAACAGCTCAAAAATGCACTCCCTCTGCTTTGAGCTAAGCTTTTTTGAATCATTGGCTTTTATCTTGAGCCCTACTCCTTTTTTTACAATAACTGCGGCAGCCACAACCGGGCCTGCCAAAGGACCTCTTCCTGCTTCGTCTAAACCAGCCACAAATTCATATCCTTTCCCCCACAGCTTCTTTTCTTCCTTGAAATTAGGCTTTTGCATTATCTTATTCTAACACTAAAGCGCCCCGAATCATCGGGGCGCCTGATAAAAGATTAATGAATTGAAATATTGCCGTCGCTGTAATCTTTTATTTCATCCATCATACTGATATCGCTGATTCTTACCTTATAATTGCTTGCATCCATAAGGTATGAAGGCACTGTCCAAATATATGTGCCCGCGCTGGCAGAAAGAGAGGAAGCAATTGTATCAACCCAGTCTGTCCCCTTATACAGCTCTATCTTTACGCTATTAACGCTTCCGAATACCATCCAGTTAATTGATACTTTGCTCCATTTCTGCCAGATTTCCCCTCCATTCGGTGAAACAACTGTTATTGCGGCCAAAGATACTGTAAAGACCCCGCTATAGCTATAGATCGTAGGATTATCTACATCACTAACCCTAATCTTGTAATTATTTCCATTAAACGCTGTTCCCGTGGGAGTCCATTCAAACAAACCGTCATTAGGCGTGAGAGCAGAGAGCGTGCGGTATAGGGTATCGCCGCTGAATAACTCTATCTTTACATTGCTTGTTGTTTGGGGCAGAATATTCCATCTAATTGTGTCTGTTCCTCTTCCAACAACCTCGCCCTGGCTAGGATGGTTCACAGCCAATGGAGCAGGGAGCGGGGGTCCAGTGGTGACAGTATTGATTGAAAAATCATTATTGCTGAAATCAGATTCCCCATTGCTGTCTGCTATCTTAATATAGTAGTCGTCGCTATAGCTTAAAGGGGTATAATAATAACCGTTAAAGAAGCTTCCTGTTGGGATTGTCCACGCATAAGAACCGGAGTTTGGGGCATTATATGCAATAATATGAGCTACGGTTGAATAAGGGTGGTAATAATAATCTGGAGCCACGCCTTTCCTATATAGCTCTATCCTGACAGTGCTTGCTGTTGAACCATTTTTGCTCCAGGTAATAGTATAAGTTTTACCCACTATGGTATTTTTCTCTAAAGCCTCTCCTCCGTTGGGATATGTGACTGTTATTGGACATGAGCGCGAGGTAACAGGCAAAACATTTCCTCCTTGGCAGCCTGAGGGTATATTTGACTGAACCATTCTGGTTTGTATTCCCGATGAAGAACAAGTGCCCCAGTCAGAATATGTAAAGCTGGCGCAAGTGGCCGAGCTGATCGTGAAATTGCTGTCGCTACTATCATAGATGCTGTTCATATAGGCCGTGATTCTTATCTTATAGTCATTGCGGACGAGCAGATAGCTAGGCAAAGTCCATGCGTATGAACCATTGTTTGGAGCGTTTAAGGCAATGTGCTGGAAAAACGCATTTCCGACCCAGAGTTCGATATTCACATAATTATCTGTAATTGACCCTTTATTCCATGTAATATTCTGGGCGCTTCCGACTGGCCATACCTCTCCTCCATTTGGCGAAACCACTGATAGGGACGAGGCTCCGTTCGCTATTGAAAAAGCAGCGTTGCTTTCATCAAAGGCACCTATAGTTTGGCCCACATGTATTATGTAGTCAGCACTGTTAAGGGTTGTTGTTGGAATCGTCCATATATAAGAACCGTCATTGGGGGTAGAAGACGCAATAGTTGAACAGCTGCTTGATTGAGATTTTTTGCAAAGATAAATGCCCATGTACGGTGCCTGCGAAGCGGCAGTGGCACTCCATATAATCGCCTGATTGCTTCCAGCCTGCCACATCTCTCCTCCATTAGGAGAAATAACTGTAAAGCGAAGGCAGGACTGAGAAAGGAGGGGGTTCCCGCCTTGGCAGCCTGACGGAAGAGAGCCCGAGACAGTCCTTGTTTGGACCCCAGACGAAGAACAGCTACTCCACCCAGAATAAGTAAAACTAGTGCAAGCAGGAACATAACTGTTGCATGATGTTATTTCATAAGCAGAATGGCTTACTCCCCCATCGCAGCTTCCTATCTTTGTCCATGCCTTTGTTTGCTGGCCGGATGACGGGCAAGAAGCGGGAGAAAGGATATATGACCAATCTACATTTGTGCAGGAGTTATTGCTACCAGTACTGCAAAGAATTGTTTCAGAAGCGGAATGGTCTACTCCGCCCGTGCAGTTTCCTATCTTTGTCCATGTCTTTGTCTGCTGGCCGGATGACGGGCAGGTTGTAGGATAAAGGCTGTATGACCAGCTTGAATCTGTGCAAGCGTTTGCTGGGTCTAAGCTTCCACTGCAAGAAACAATCTCTGTCGCCGGGTGGCTTACTCCCCCATCGCAAGTCCCGATCTTTGTCCATGTCTTTGTTTGCTGGCCGGATGACGGGCAACCAGCAGGAGTTACACTATAAAACCAGTGAGATTCTGTGCAGATAAATGCGGACGCAGAAGCATCGCAAGAGACTAATTCAGAATAAGGATGGCTTACTCCGCCCGTGCAACTGCCAGTCTTTGTCCAGTTTTTTGTTTGATATCCGGTAGTAGGACAGGTTGCAGGATAAAGAGAATACAGCCAATTTGATTCTGCACAGCCAGTTCCTCCAGACAAAAGCTGGTTTAGCTTTTCTCTTGTCCCGCCGGCTACAAGCTCTGTGATTCCGATAGCATATCCTGCATTACTGGATATCTCATTCCTATATTTCATTTTAAAGCACTTTACAGCTTCTGTTGTGGCTGAATCAAAATAATTGGACCTGTCAGAGGAGTTAAAACAGCCCTCTTGAGCCAAGATTATCTTCATGTACGTCACATCGGTTATGCGAGATCCCGGACTCATATCATTGTTAAATCTAAATCCCGATGGAATGGTCGTGGCGCTCGGAGATGGTGTGCCTGAAAAGCTTTGGCCTCTTAAAGCAGATTCAGTATTTGCTCTTGTTGCAGAATCTACGCCAAAAGCCTGCAACAGGCTTAAGACAGACTGGATCTGGGACTCTGTCAAAGCAGCTTTAACAGCCAGAGGAGTGATTATTAACAGGGCGGCAAAAATAATGATGAGTGTTTTTTTCATGTTCATCTATTTTACAGCCTTTCGGTTTGTAAAGTCAACTTGAAAGTTTCCTGCCAGAGGGTACAATAATAAACGATGTCTAAATTCACCCATTTGCATGTCCACTCTCACTATTCTCTCTTAGACGGACTGCCTAAAATTGACGATTTGGTCGGGTATGCAAAAGAGCTGGGAATGGATTCTCTTGCTTTAACTGACCACGGCGTTCTTTACGGCGCTGTTGAATTTTTTAAATCTGCAAAAAAAGCTGGCATAAAGCCTATTATCGGCTGTGAAATGTATCAGGCATACGAAGGTATGGAAATGAGGAGGCCGAACATTGACGCAAAGAGATACCACCTGATTCTGCTTGTTAAAAACGAGCAGGGATACAGAAACCTCGTTGCTTTGGTGACTAAAGCCCATTTGGACGGCTTTTACTATAAGCCAAGAGTTGATATGCAACTTTTAAAACAGCACTCCGAGGGGTTGATAGCAATGTCTGCTTGCTTGCAGGGGAAAATACCCCAGCTGATATTGGCTAACAGAATGGAAGATGCAAAAAAACTTGCTGTTGAATACCAAGAGATATTTGGCCAAGGAAACTTTTATTTGGAAATCCAAAATCATCCCAATTTACCTGACCAAGAAAGGGCAAACAAGGGAGTTATTTCTATTGCCACGGAGTTGAATATACCATTAGTAGCTACAAACGATACCCACTACCTAAAGCCGGATGACGCTGACGTGCAAGATATTTTAATGCTTATCAATACAGGAGCTGACCCCAATGACCCTGAACGGCTGACAATGACAGGAGAGGATTTCTCTTTAAAGTCGCCAGAAATAATGACAGAGGAATTTAAAGACACCCCCGAAGCAATCCAAAATACCCAAAAAATAGCTGACTCCTGCAATTTTGAGTTTGAATTAGGCAAAACTAAACTGCCTCATTTTGCTGTTCCCACAGGTAAAAACCCAGAAGACTATTTAGAAGAGCTTTGCAATAATGGCATAAAAGACAGATACGGAGAAAACCCGGATCCTTGCATACAAGAAAGGTTAAAATACGAACTGTCAGTAATTAAAAAAACCGGATTTTCCGGATACTTTCTTATTGTTCAGGATTATGTCAACTGGGCAAAATCAAACAGGATCGTTGTTGGTCCGGGAAGAGGCTCTGCCGGCGGGTCACTGGTGGCTTATCTCACCAAAATTACAAACGTTGACCCTATAAAAAACGGCCTGCTCTTTGAAAGATTCTTAAACCCTGAAAGAATATCAATGCCCGACATTGACCTTGATTTTACTGACCGCAGGAGAGGAGAAGTTTTAACATATCTCGGCCAAAAATACGGCCAAGACCACGTTGCCCAGATTATCACATTCGGGACAATGGCTGCCAGAGCTGTGATAAGAGATGTTGGCAGGGCCCTTTTATACCCCTACAACTACTGCGACAGAATGGCTAAAATGATTCCTTTTGGAATGTCTTTAAGGGAGACGCTGGAAGGAGTTTCGGAGTTTAAGGAGCTTTACGAATCAGACGACCAGGCAAAACGCTTAATTGATTTGGCTTCAAGGTTAGAAGGCGTAGCCAGACACGCTTCAACCCACGCCTGCGGAGTGGTAATTTCAGAAACTCCTTTGACTAATTATGTCGCCCTTCAACATCCTTCGCAAGACGATGATTCCATTATAACTCAATTTGAGATGCATGCCATTGAGGATATAGGACTTTTAAAAATGGACTTGCTGGGATTAAAAAACCTGACTATTATTGAGGACTGCTTATCCAGAATCTACCAGGTTCGTGGAGAATCAATAGATATTGATAAAATCCCAGCTGACGATGAAAAGAGTTTTAAGCTTTTTCAAGAAGCAAATACCACGGGCGTATTTCAATTGGAGTCTGACGGAATGAAAAGATATTTAAAAGATCTTAGACCAACCACATTTGAAGATATCGTTGCCATGGTTGCTCTTTACAGGCCAGGCCCCATGCAATTTATTCCTGATTTTATCAAAGGAAAGCACGGAAAAAAGAAGATTGAGTATCTCCACCCAAAATTAGAACCTATTTTGAAATCCACGTACGGAATATGCGTTTATCAAGAACAGTTAATGCAGATAGCCCAGCACTTAGCCGGATTTTCCTTGGCTGAAGCAGATATTTTAAGAAAAGCAGTCGGGAAAAAGATAAAAGACCTGCTGGATAGCCAGGAGCAGAAGTTTATTGAAGGATGTGCAAAGAACGAGGTGCCCAAGAAAACAGCTGAACAGATATGGAAATGGATACTCCCTTTTGCCTCTTATGGCTTTAATAAAAGCCATAGTTGCGCTTACGCCACTATTGCCTGTCAGACAGCTTTCTTAAAGTCCAATTATCCTGTTGAGTTTATGGCCGCCCTTTTAACTTCAGAAAAGGCAGATGTGGAGAGAATAGCTGTTTTAATTAAAGAGTGCCAGAAAATGGGAGTTCCTGTCTTGGCTCCGGATATAAACGAAAGCTTCAGGAATTTCTCGGTTGTTCCAAAAGAGAATAAAATAAGGTTTGGGCTTTTAGCTATTAAAAATGTCGGAGAAAATATAGTGGAGGCTATAATCGATGAGAGAAAGAAAAGCGGACCATTTATTTCAATGTCTGATTTTGTCTCAAGAATCCAGTCAAAAACCTTGAATAAAAAGTCTCTTGAGAGTTTGATTAAAGCCGGCGTTTTTGATACATTAGAGAAAAGGAGCAAACTTTTGCACAACCTAGAGGAGATACTGGAAGCTAACAGGCAGATTAAAAAAAATCTGGACAGCAACCAAATAAGCTTGTTTGCATCTTCTTCGGCATACCACCCCGCTACACTGTACTTAAAGGAAGATATTCAGGAAATACCGCTCTCTACCCAGTTGAATTGGGAAAAAGAACTGCTTGGGTTGTACGTTTCAGCCCATCCATTGGAGCAATATCAGAATGTTTTAAAAAGGAGATCATATCCTTTGTCTGCCCTCAATGTGGACATAGTGGGAAAGCTGGTTAAGGTAGGGGGAATTATTTCAACGGTTAAAAGAATAATTACAAAGAATGGCAAGCCGATGATGTTTATGAATCTCGAGGATTTAAATAATAAGGTGGAGGTCGTAATCTTTCCTTTCGTTATTGACAAAAATCCTGCTATTCTTGAAGAAAATAAAATAGTTTTCGTCAAAGGCAAGGTGGACAGCAGAGACGGAGAGATTAAAATCATCGCTGACTCTGTTGAAGAAATTATTAATGAAGCTTAATATATGGAAAAAATAAGGCATTCTTTAGCTCACATATTGGCAATGGCAGTAAAGGAACTTTATCCAAAAGCAAAGCTAGGCATGGGACCTGCCATAGAAAACGGCTTTTATTATGATTTTGATGTTGCTCTAAAACCAGAAGATTTAAAAAAGATAGAGGAAAGAATGAGGGAGCTAATAAAGAAAAATATCCCATTTGAAAAAGAAAACATATCTAAAATAAAAGCAAAAAAGCTTTTTGCAAAAGAGCCATATAAATTAGAACTAATAAAGGATTTAAAAGAAATCAGCATATATAAATCCGGAGATTTTGTTGATCTATGCAAGGGCCCCCATGTTTCCTCAACAAAAGAAATACCGATTGAGGGCTTTAAATTAACAAGAATTGCCGGCGCCTATTGGAAAGGGTCTGAAAAAAACAAAATGCTAAACAGGATTTACGGCCTGGCTTTTTCGTCAAAAGAAGAATTGGAAAAACACATTAAGATGCAAGAGGAAGCCGAAAAAAGAGACCACAGAGTTTTAGGAGCCAAATTGAAAATTTATACTTTTTCAGAAATGGTGGGTCCTGGCCTTCCATTGTGGCTGCCGAACGGAGCCGCAATGATTGAAGAAATAGAAAAGCTCGGCAAAGAAATGGAAAGACAAGGCGGATATTTAAGAGTTAAAACTCCGCATATCGCAAAAGAGATAATGTATAAAACTTCAGGGCATCTTCCCTATTACGCCGACACGATGTTCCCGCCAATGGTTTTAGAGGAAGAGGGAAAAAAGACAAAATATTACCTGAAAGCAATGAATTGCCCTCACCACCATATGATTTATGCTTCAGAACCCAGAAGCTATCGCGATTTGCCGTTAAGATTGGCTGAATACGGAACTTGCTATAGGTATGAAAAATCCGGCGAACTTTTTGGGCTAATGCGCGTCAGGTCAATGGAAATGAATGATGCCCATATTTACTGCACAGAAGAGCAGTTTGCTCAAGAATTTTTAAGCGTTATAAAATTATATCTGGAATATTTTAAAATCTTTGGGATACAAAAATATGTAATGCGCTTGAGCACCCATTCAAAAGAAGGGCTTGGAAAAAAATATATTGATAATGAAAAACTATGGAAAAAAACCGAGACAATGGTTAGGGATGTTTTATGCAAAGAGAATATTCCTTTTACGGAAGTAGCAAACGAAGCAGCTTTTTACGGGCCTAAAATAGACATTGAAGTTTGGTCAGCAATAGGCAGAGAGTTTACTTTAGCCACAAACCAAGTTGACTTTGCGGTGCCAGAAAGATTTGGCTTAACTTACATTGATAAAGACGGGAAAGAAAAAACCCCAATTTGCATACACCGCGCCCCGCTCTCAACGCATGAGAGGTTGCTAGGTTTCCTAATTGAGCATTATGCCGGCGCTTTCCCTCTCTGGCTATCCCCTATTCAGGCCTCCGTAATTTTAATTTCAGAAAAGCACAAAGAGTACGGCCAGAAAATATATGACATGCTAAAAAAGAATGATATAAGAGCAGAGCTTAGGGACGAAAACGAAACCTTGGGTAAAAAAATAAGAGAAGCTGAAATGCAGAAGATTCCTTATATATTAATTATTGGAGACAAGGAAATACAGGCAGAGTCCGTGGCAGTAAGGCAGAGGGCAAAGGGCGATATGGGAACAATAAGTATTCAGGACTTCATAAACAAAGTCAAACTAGAGATAAAAAATAAAGATTAGTTATGACTCAAGTTTCAGAATCAACAAAAAAATTGGCCTTAGAGTTTCAAAAAGGAGAAAAGTCCTCTTTGCCCAAAGAAGGGTCTGCCACTATACATGTTGACGAGGTGGCTGCCAGAGTAGCTGCTTTTTACGAGAAAATAAGAGGCATTGTTGATTGGAAAGAAGAGCACCTGCTAAGAAGAAACGCTATTGAGAGAATGCTAAAGAGGAGGTTTCTCGGCGGAGCTGACTTGATAAAAGAGCCCATTGCCGAGGCCTTGATTTTAGAATTGATAAGGGGAGGCCATTACCCGAATGATACTATTGTTGAAGATAAAATAGCTAAAGTCCAGAAAATAGTAGATAAATACATTTTTATCTTAAAGAACACTCCCCGAGCTGAAGACGGAAACGAGGCCTTGAGATTTCACAACTGGCTTTTATCTTTATCGGCCTGCGAAATTGAAGAAGAGCTAAGCGCTTCATATAAAGAAAGGGCTTTGATTGACTACATGTTCTCTTTAATGAAAGAGAGAATTGTGGTTAACCAGGGGGCTATGGCTTTAAGGCCGCTAAAAGAAGCGGAAGTTCATATTCAAATTTACGTTGCGGTCCAGAGAGCTCTTTTTAAACTAGACAGCCCGATGATAAGCTACCAACTCTTAAAGTACAAATATCCTGATTGGAAAAATATTCAAGATTCAGAATTATTGGAGGCGTCCAAAAATATGCTATCTATCAGAAAAAGGATAGACAAGCAGTTAGACCACCCTTTGGCAGACAGATTTTACCAGATATGCGAAAGATACGACACCCCCTACCTGCTTTTGGGAGATATAATGTCTGCAGAGCCCCAGAGGGCCGAGGAGATAGTGGCCAACCCCCCTGCATTGGAGGGACTAATCAAAAATGCATACATTAAAAGGGTCGCCACGCTAAAAGACAGGCTGGGCAGAGCGGCAGTATATGCCACCTTGTCCATTTTTATCACCAAGATTACCTTGGCTTTGGCTATTGAAATTCCTGTTGACAAATATATCACCCATGAATTCAATGTCTTATCTATTCTGCTGAATATAGTAGTCCCTCCCTTGCTTATGTTTCTGCTCGTAAGCACGATAAGGGTCCCGGGAAAAGGAAATATGGACAAAGCTATTTTAGAAACAATGAAAAATGTTTATGAAACCGAAAAAAAAGATGCTTATGAGCTTAAAACATTTAAGAATAAAAGAGGGACCATATTTAAGGGTTTTGTCAGCCTTATTTACCTTGCAACCTTTGCTGTCAGCTTGGGGGCAATTGTCCTTTTCTTAGACTATTTGAATTTCTCTGTTCTGTCCTCAATAATATTCATCCTGTTTGTGTCTTTGATAGCTTTCACAGGAACCAGGATAAGGCAGAGGTCTCGGGAGCTGGAGGTAACAGAGGAAAAAGAAGGGATATTCAGCATGATTATAGACCTGTTCGCCCTCCCACTTGTAGAGGTTGGAAAATGGCTGACTCAAAAATGGCAGAAATACAATTTCATTTCGACAATCTTTAACGTGCTCGTGGATATACCATTTATGGTACTGGTCGAATTCATCGAGCAATGGAGATATTTTTTAAAAGAAAAAAAAGAAAAAATACACTAATGAAAAAATACATCATTATTATCCTCATCTGTCTTGCTTTTTCTGCGAATGTTTTTGCCGCAGAGACAGAGTCTGCTCCAAGATTATTGCCGGGCAACCCCTTTTATTTCCTGAAGGAATGGAACAGAAGCATTCAAATGGTCCTAACTTTCAATGAAACCAAAAAGATTGAGCTAGAGGAGAAGTTTTCTAGCGACAGATTAAAAGAAATAGAAGTATTGGTAAAAAAGAATACAAAGCAGGAAGTTATTGAAAGGGCAACGGAGAAATACGAAAAGTCAATGCAAAAGATATCTGAACGGCTAGAAAAGGTGAAAGAGAAAGCAGAGAACAATCCTGCTCTGCAGAATTTCGTAGAGAGGTTTACAGAAAA
>JAHIEB010000069.1 GCA_018894075.1 Patescibacteria group bacterium
CACCAGTATTTGTCGACATAAATGAGAAAACTTTAAACATCGATACTCCAAAAATAGAAGAAAAAATTACTGCGAAAACAAAAGCAATATTAGCGGTTGACGTATTTGGCAGACCGGCCGATTGGCTTGGCCTAACCAAAATAGCAAAAAAGCACGGTTTGTTTTTGATAGAAGACTCGGCTGAAGCTGTCGGGTCTGAGTACTACGGGCGAAGATGCGGAAGTTTCGGGGATGCAGCGGTTTATTCTTTTTATCCTAATAAGCAAATTACAACAGGCGAGGGAGGGGTCATTTTAACTAATAATCAAGACCTTGCTGACTTGTGCAGAAGCATGGTAAATCAGGGTCGAAAAATAAGTGGCGAGAACTGGTTAGAGCACATAAGACTAGGATATAACTACAGGCTGGACGAGATGAGCGCTGCCCTTGGTATTTCTCAGCTAAGCAGGATTAAGGAGATAATTAAGAATAGAGAAAAGGTTGTAAAGCTTTACAACAAAAAACTAAAAGGTATTAATTTTATCGTTACCCCAGAATTTGAGCAAGAAAAGAAAATAAGCTGGTTTGTTTATGTTGTTAAACTATTTGGAAGGGTTGCAGAGAGAAGGAATGAGGTTATTGCTAAAATGGCTGAGCGAGGAATTCAATGCAGCAATTATTTTTATCCCATCTGTTTACAACCGTTCTATAAGGAAAAGTTTCACTATATTGACGGCTCTTTCCCTATCACCGAAGCTGTAGGAAAAAGAACCTTAGCTTTGCCCTTCTATAATAGTCTGAAAGAGTCAGAGATCGATTTTGTAGTTAAAAATTTAAAAGAGGTCATTAAAGAATTAAATGTTTAATTTTCTAAAGAAAAATTCTCAAACGCGGTTTGCCTTTTTCCTCGTAGCGGATATTGTTTCTGTTATCGCCGCTTTCTACATAGCTTTTTTAATAAGGTTTGATTTTGCTATACCTAGCCAATATTCTGCTTTCATCCCAGGGATAATTACCTTGGCCGTGGTTTTTATAGTCTCCATATTCCACTTTTTTAAACTCTATTCTTTTTCATGGTCTTATGTGGGTACGGCTGAATTAGTCACATTGTTAAGGGCAACATCAATCGCCTTCATTGTTTTGGGCATTATTATTTATATTCCTAACTATTTTCCATTTTTCTTAAATTTTCCAAGGTCTGTCTTATTCATCGGTTATTTCTTAGTTTTTATCTTTTGTGGAATGAGCCGTTTTTCAAAAAGAATCTATCTGCATTCTTTGGGGATGGGGAGGATGTCGTCAAAGGAGAAGACTCTAATTGTTGGGGCTGGTGATGCCGGAGAGCAAATTTTAAGAAGCGCTCTAGCTCTGGGCGGAAATTCATATTATCCAGTTGGCTTTGCAGATGACAGCTCAATGAAGCAAGGAGTAAGCATCCATGGTTTTAAGGTCTTAGGCAAAATTGATGACATACCTAAGCTGGTAATAGAATATCAAATAAAGCAAATAATAATAGCAATTCCCTCTGCAGGTAGTGTTGCAACTCGGAGGGCAATCGAGATGGGTAAGATAGCAGGAGTTAAAAAAATTAAAGTTGCACCGTCTCTTAATGAAATTATCGAGGGAAGGGTTTCTCTGAGAGATCTAAAAGATGTTGGAGTAGAAAACTTATTGGGGAGAGCTCCTGTTGTTTTGGATATTAAAGAAGTCGAAATTTCTATTAGGGGGAAGATGATATTAATTGCTGGGGCGGCAGGATCGATTGGGTCTGAGTTATCACGGCAGGTTATGAGGTTTAAGCCGGCTTTGCTTTTATTGCTAGATCAGGATGAAACTGGATTATTTTATATTTCAAATGAGCTAGAACGTGCAGGGGATGATGTAAAAATAGAGTCTTTAATAGCTGACATTTACGACAAAGATAAAATCAAAAAAATATTTAATAAATTTAAGCCAGATATTGTTTTTCACGCAGCAGCTTATAAGCATGTTTCTTTGATGGAAGAACAACCCGATGAAGCAATTAAAAATAATATTTTTGGATTAAGAAATATTGCCGAAGCTGCCATGGAAAGCAATGCCGAAAAGTTTATATTTATCTCAACTGATAAAGCTGTAAACCCGTCTTCAGTTATGGGTGCCACCAAAAGAGTTGGCGAAATAATATGCCAGGCATTAAATAAAAAAAATAAAACAAAATTTATTTCTGTAAGGTTTGGAAATGTTTTAGACAGCAGGGGTAGCGTTATCCCAATTTTTAGAGAGCAGATAAAAAAAGGAGGGCCAGTGGAGGTCACTCATCCAGAAATGAAGCGATATTTTATGTTAATATCAGAAGCCTGTCTTTTAGTGATGCAGGCTGGGGCAATGGGCGAGGGTGGAGAGGTGTTCGTTTTGGATATGGGCGAGCCCATAGAAATATTGAAGTTGGCCAAAGAAATGATAAAGCTGTCCGGCTTAGAAGAGAATAAGGATATTGCCATCGTTTTTACCGGGATAAAGCCAGGAGAAAAGCTGTCCGAAGAAATGCTTACTGCCGAGGAGGGGACGCTTGCTACCTGCAATAAAAAAATATTCATAGCAAAATTGCCCGATGCCGATCTTATTATAGAAGAAGGTCTAAGAAGAATCGAGGAGGCCTTGAATAATTTAGAAGACGATGCTTTAATCGGATTATTGAAGGAGATCGTTCTGCATTATAGCGCAAAGGA
>JAHIEB010000070.1 GCA_018894075.1 Patescibacteria group bacterium
AGTCATATACGGAGAGATATAAACGAATCTGTTGTCGGTCCGACACAACTCCTCGATGATAGTACTTTTTCCGACGCCAGAAGGACCCAAGAGAAGCAAGAATTTGCTCATCGTGCCCTCCTTTCCTGATTCAAAGCGTCTTTTAACCCAATCGCAGCTTCCTCTATCGCATTATGCCATGGTTTCTGGCTTTTCGGATAAAGGATACCGCGCGAAGAGTTTACGAACACCCCAATTCCTTCTGGATTAAGCAGCTGGCGCAAACCAGCGTAACTGCCACCCTGGGCTCCGATGCCAGCAAGCAATATCGGCATGTCAGCCGGGATTAACAAACGGATCTCCGGCACATTTAACTCGGCATTCGCTGAAATTACCGGAATCATGTTTTTACCATTATTCCAGCGATTCACAACTAGATCGAGAACATGCCGCCAAAGAGGCAAACCGTTTTGGAGTGTTACATCCTGGACGATACCTCCCGATGGGTTGCTTGTTTTGGCGAGAACCACGACTGCTTTGTCGGGGAAATCGGCAAAAGGCAACATGACATCATCTCCCATGTAGGGATTGACGACAATGCCATCTGCTTGAAGCACGGCGAACAAATTGTGAATGTACGCCGCCATAGTGTTGTCAATGTCGCCGATTTTGCAATCGACGATAACAGGAATGCCCTCGTGAGATGCGTGGATATAGCCAATCAGTTCTCTTAGAACTTCATGACCACCAACCATTACATCGAAGAAGGCTTTCTGCGCCTTGTATGCGCACACATGCAATGCTGTTGCATCCACTGCCGCCCGGAGGAAGTTAAAGACCTTCTCCTCGTCGGATGATTTTCCATCTGTGATTTCGGATGGCATCTTCTTTAAGTCCGGATCAAGACCACAACACAGCAATGTGTTGTGAACCCTCATCCTCTTAAAGATTCGGTTAATCGCTCTCATTTTTCACCGCCTTTCTTGATGAGCCCCTTATGCCCAAGATGGTCTTGCTTCGCCTTCAAATGAGCCTCAGTGTGATGATTTGGCTCAATAACTACCGGCGTGAACTCAACCACAGTGTATCCGTTTTCAGCGAAAACACTCGCTTTCTCCGGATTATTCGTAGCAAGATTGATCTTGCAGGTCTCGGAAATACCGAAAAACTTCAAGATGCAAACCACGCCAGAATACGTCCGGATATCGATAACCCCTCCCGGAGCCAACAAAGTGGCAGACTCCACAGTGTTAACCCCAAGAGCATCCTGAAGCCAAAGGGTTGCGAGTTTGAACGTCAGCCCCATGCCCCGACCATCTTGACGGGGAATACTGATAATCATTCCTTCGCCTGCTTCCTGGATAGTTTTCAGTGCGAGGTGAAGTTGTTCACGACACTCACACGTCAGGTCTCCAAGAAGCTGCCCAGTTTCGCAACCAGAATCTGTACGGAGAACGAGCCGGTCCGTTCTGGCGAAGATTGGAACAAGGCGTTCCTTATCAAGCTCCGCCTTAACAATCACGGAGTATTTCGCCCATTGGTCATCGATCGAAAAATTGTACTGCCAAAACTTCCCGTAAGTGGTCGTTAAAATACCGAGCCCTCTTCGCTCAACCGCGTAGTAACGATTCGTGTTATTCTCGTTAACGCTGATGCGCTTTACGAGAGGCTCCATCGAACGTTTAACCAATCCGAGGAAACCGTCAACTTCTTCACGTGACATCTTTGCTTTTCTGCAGATATCAGCCATATTCGGAGGTTTAATTCTTGCATTCATGATCTTATCCTTTCGGTTTGCAGGTTTTCTGGTTATTGAGATGGCGGATACATTCCGTCGCTGTTCTTCTTCGCAAACGAACCGCGCAAAAGACGAAATGCCAATCTTCTCTCCAACTCGTACACCATTGGCGTACCAATCAGCGCGCCGCACTTCGGGCACTTAAAAGCAGGAATGTCTTTTTTGTCACCACTCCTGGATTGCAATGCGGACAGCTCCTGTGGCTCAAAAATCCTGTCGAGATACATCCTCAACAACGAACCGCGTCCATCCTTCTGATACAGGGCAAGATGTTGTCCGCAGTTGGCGCAGTAGATGTTGAGGAAATGAGAGTTACCTCCACGGGCATTCACATACTTGTCGTTCTTGAACTTGTGTTGTGTATTTTTTTGATCGGCCATGGTTTTTCCTTTCTTTTTTTGGTTATCAAAGGACATCCTTGATTAACCAATATTATACAACACTTCTTATTTTTTTACAAGACCGATGCTCCTGTATATTTATTTTGCTTTTATCACTTTTTTAGTTATAACTCCAGCAAAAAGGCGGAACGCCGGACGGCTTTCCTTTTTAAAAATATACGGGACGCCAATTACATGCCCGCATTTAGAACAATTTAGATTGGATATCTTTTTAAAAGAGAATTTCTGTAAATTTACCAAATTTTGCGGAGAAAAAAATCTATCTATATATAATCTTTTCAACTGCCCTGGACCATCTTTTTGATAAATACCTATCAGGTTATCGCATTTTTGGCATTTTATTTCCAAGAGCCTTGAATACCCTCCTCTATTTTTTTTATATTTGTCTTGTTTAAATTCTATTCCTTTCATATATTTAATCGATTTCACCAGAAAAGTTCAAATCCCTAACCCTTCACGGCAAGGGGTCATTGAACTTTTTTTCAAAAATAGTCGAGAAATCGGGTCTCTCGATACTAAAAGCTTCGTGCGCGGGCGGCGGGATTTGAACCCGCGATCTCCTCCGTGACAGGGAGGCGTCTTGAACCAGGCTGGACTACGCCCGCAGGTATATGAATGCAATGCATTTGTTAAAGGAAATCAGGCTGTGCCGAGGGTGGGGCTCGAACCCACGACCTAAGGCTTATGAGTCCTTCGCTCTAGCCAGCTGAGCTACCCCGGCGGGGATAATTGTTGCGCTGCCCCGAATTGCACGGGGGCCTTCAGCTTATGAGACTGACGAGGTACTACTCCTCCACAGCGCTAGGCAGATTTTAACATAAATTAAAACCGAAATCAACTACTGCCTGCTTTTGAATATCTGCAGAAAGGCCTGATGGGAAACCTCCACCCTCCCCCTTTCCTTTAGAAGCTTCTTCCCTTTCTTCTGCTTCTCTAGCAACTTTCTTTTTCTAGAGACATCTCCCCCATATAGATAGCCAGTGACGTCTTTTCTCCTTGCCCTGATGGTTTCTCTAGCTAAAACCTTTCCCTGCACAACTGCCTGCAAGGCAACCGAGAACTGCTCTGGAGGAAGAACCTCCTTTAATCTCTCGACTAGGAACTTCCCCTCTCTGTAAGCTTCTTCTTGAGAAACAATCTTTGAAAAGGCCTCTTCAATATGCCCGGCAATCCAGATCTCAAGCTTTGCCAGATCCCCTTTTTTGTATCCCATAAACTTGTAATTCATTGAGGCATAGCCCTGGCTTATTGACTTAACCTTGTCATACAGCTCTGTGATTATTGACCTTAAGGGAATCTCGTAAGATATTATGGCTCTGTCGTGTCCGAAATACTGGGTCTGGACATATACCCCTGACAATCCCCTTAAAACCTCCATTATCTTTGAGGTGTAAGAAACAGGGGAGACTATCTCTAAAAGTACTACGGGTTCTTCAGTTTTCTGAAATGATAAGGGCCAGTCAGAAGCAGAATAGATAAACTCTTCCTGCCCCTTTGTGTTGGTAATCTTGTAAACAACCGAGGGAGTGGAAATTACCAGATTCAGCCCGAACTCTCGCCTCAACCTCTCTGAAACTATTTCAACATGCAGGGTGCCTAAGAAACCGCACCTGTATCCCCTACCAAGAGCTTCTTTGGTCTCTGGCTCATAGATAAAAGAGGGGTCAGACAGCTTAAGCTTGGAAAGAGCGTCTTTTAACGAATCGAAGTCGTTTGCATCCTGCGGGTAAAAGCTGGCAAAAACCATTGGCTTTGGCTCCAAATATCCGTGCAAGGGCTCAACAGGCTCTTGCGTGGCAACAACCACTGTATCTCCCACCCTTACTCTCCCCGGCTCTTTAATACCTGTGGCAATATATCCGATATCTCCTGCCGATAAAGAGCTTTGAGAAGTATAGCCTGGAGTAAAATATCCGATCTCCTTGGTTTCAGCTAAAGTATCTGACGCCATCAATCTTACCTTGTCTCCTGAACGAATCTGCCCGTCAACCACCCTAATGTAGGCTATCACCCCTTTATAGGCATCGTAGTCTGAATCAAATATCAAAGCCCTGAAAGGTTTTTCAATATCTGTCTTGGCAGGAGGGACTTCCTGCACCACCCTTTCTAAAAGAAGATCGACATTCTCTCCTGTTTTCCCTGAAATTCTTAGCACCCTGTCTGGTTCGCAATTCAGCAGACTGGCTATTTCCAAAGCGCATTCGTCCGGCTTTGCATCAGGAGCGTCTATTTTATTGACTGCCGGAATAATCACAAGATTTTTTGCCAAATCAAGATTGGCCAATGTCTGCGCCTGTATGCCCTGGGTTGCGTCAACCAGCAGAATAGCGCCCTCAGCCGCTGCCAGAGCGCGGGAAACCTCGTAGGAAAAATCTACATGGCCAGGAGTATCAACCAGGTTCAAGATGTAGTCCTTGTAATTCATTCTTACCGGCTTCAGCTTAATAGTAATGCCCTTCTCTCTTTCTAAATCCATTCTGTCTAAAAACTGGGGCTTCATCTTATCTTTTTTAACTGTCATGGTCATTTCCAAAAACCGGTCAGCTAAAGTTGACTTCCCGTGATCAATGTGAGAGATGATGCAAAAGTTCCTAATATCTGACATGAAATACCTTTTTAAAGATATATGAGGCTTCAGGGGACTTCATGGCCGCTGCAATCAAAAAGTAAAAGCAAAATCCCAGAATGCCTGATGTTCCTGCCTGCAAAACTAGAAACCAGAATCTGTTTGTTCCTGTAAACCCTCCTAATCCCTGCCTGACAAGATAAGTAAAAACAACAGCAGCGCCTGAAGCTATTATTATCCTAACAAAAGAATGCATAATTTCTTTGAAAGGAAAGTCTTTCCTAAAGAAGAATATGAGTAATAGAAGCTGAATGATTGAATTCAAGGATAAGGCAATGGCCAATCCGACAACCTCTAGATTGTGCATTCCTTGCACATCCAACAGCAAGGAAACAGCATTAGACACGATATTGCTAAAAGAGAACAGCCAGACAAATAAATACCCGAACAGCACAGTGCTGGCAACGCTTAAAATACTGACCAAGGCGGGAATTATTGTATTGTGCATTGAATAAAAGGTCTTGGCTAAAAGATATATCAATCCTCCAGCAAACAAGCCGAACATTAAAAGCCCGAAGCAGGCTGCTGTCAGCTTGGTGTCAGACCAATTAAACCTTCCTGCTCCGAATACAATCCTTACCAGCTGGGCTCTCAAAAGAAAAGCGATAGCAGAAGCAGGAATTATTAAAAACAATATCTGCCTAAAAGCAGAAGAGAACTTTCTTAAAAGCTCTTTTTTATCCCCCCTTGAATAATCCAAAGACATTGACGGGAAAACAGCTGTTGAAAAAGGAATGGCTATCAACCCTATAATCGGCAAAGACAAGTCATTGGCCAGATTAAATATGCCTATTGAGCCTGCTGCCAGCCCTGAACCGATGATAGTAATGATTATTAAATTGATTTGGCTTGCAGCCAGGCCGACAGCCCGGGGCAGAGCCAGTTTAATTGTTAAGAGTAATTCCTTGTCCTTGAAACTAAATAATCTAGAAAACCTAAACCCTACTTTGAATAATGCCGGCAATTGAATAAGCAAATGCAAACCAGCTCCAAGAACGATTCCCCAGGCCAATCCTGAAATCCCGAATAGGGGAACAAAAAACACTATTCCGACAATGCTTCCTAAATTATAGAAGACAGGGGCTAAGGCTGTAATTAAAAACTTCTGAAAAACCCTTAAAACAGCTGAAATCAGGTTGCTTATGCCCATCAATATGGGACTCAATAGCATAATTCTCGTTAACAGG
>JAHIEB010000071.1 GCA_018894075.1 Patescibacteria group bacterium
AAAAGCAGTAATTATGCCATGCTTGATTGAGCTTGGGCGAGCCAGCGCATCTGTCCATAAAAATATCGGAGAAAAGATTGACAAAGACTGCCAGCTGGGTATTATTACAACAAAAGAATTCTTTGAACAAGTGAAAGGGGATAGCAATAAGATATTCTCTTTGTCAGACCCCGACGAGATTTTAAGGAAGATTGAATCCACTCTCTCAAAAGGAGATTCAATCCTTATTGAGGGGAGAATCAACAAAGAAATCGCAAGCAAAATATATGAAGCCAATCTCAATATCATTAAGCCCTAATATCCGGAAAGAAGACCTAAAACTGGTTTGGCGCATTTTGTTTAATCCATTCTGCTGGAAAAAAGGGAAGAGCGTTAAAGAATTAGAGCAGAAATTTGCAAAATATCTCGGCGTAAAGTATGCCGTTTCCTTTAACAGCGGCAGGTCAGCCTTAATGGCGATTTTAAAATCCCTTGATGTGGAGGGGGAGGTTTTGCTTCAGGCTTTTACCTGCATTGCTGCCGTAAACCCTATTATCTGGAGCGGACTCAAACCGCGCTATGTTGACTGCTCCTCTAGCGACTATAACATGGATATGCGCGACCTAAAGGCCAAAATAGGGCCCCTAGGCCGTGTTTTAATGGTTCAGCATACTTTCGGCCTCCCATGCAATATGGAAGAGGTTTTAAGGCTTGTAAACGAAAAAGGGCTGATTCTAATTGAGGACTGCGCACACGCTTTGGGAGCTGAATACAAAGGGCAGAAAATAGGGACATTCGGCAAGGCCTCGTTTTTTAGTTTTGGAAGAGATAAAATCATTTCCTCTGTTTATGGGGGAATGGCAGTCACGAATGATAAAGACATAGCAAGAAAACTATATGCCCTGCAGAAAGAGTGGAAGAATCCTTCTTTTTGCTGGATTTTTCAGCAATTATTGCACCCCGTTTTAATGCAGTACATTGTTCTCCCCTTGTATAATATATTCAACCTTGGTAAGGTTTTTCTGGTTTTATCCCAACGGTTGGGGATTTTATCAAAAGCTGTGCACAAAAAAGAGAAAAAGGGGCGTAAGCCGCGGTACTTTCCCAAAAGCCTCCCCAATGCTCTGGCCAGCCTGGCTCTTTTGCAGTTTAGCGACTTAGAGGCTTTTAACCGACATAGGCAGAAGGTAGCCGAATTCTACGATAAAAAACTGACCGGGTCAGAATATATTCTTCCAAAAAGATTTCCAGAAAGAAAAAGCACATTCTTAAGATACACTGTTCTTCATGACAATGCCCATGAAATCATATACAATGCCTGGCATAAGGAGAATATAATAATAGGGGATTGGTATATGAGCCCGATAATACCGTGCGACACTGATTTGGCCGGTATTGGCTATGAAAAAGGAATGTGCCCGAATGCCGAGCGATTGAGCAAAAAAAGCTTCAACCTTCCAACTCATATAAACATCACGTTAAAGGACGCAGAAAGGATCTGCCGACAAGTTCTTTAACAAGGATGCTTTGAGATGTCCTCGGGGTCTTTTTTTATGGTAGAATAATAACATGGAAATAAGGGAGATTTTAGATAAAGAAACTTGGGAAGGTTTTCTTTCTAATTTCAATGAGAAAACGTTCCTTCAGTCATGGAGCTGGGGAGAGTTTCAGTTAAAGCAAGGGAATAAAATATGGAGGCTTGGAATATATAACAATGATTTAACCGGCCTGGCCTTGGTCGTTAAAATATCTGCCAGACGAGGGACTTTTCTTTTCATACCCCATGGCCCGATTGTCAAAGGTGATAGAAAGGAAGCTTTGTCTGCCTTGCTATCTTATCTTTCCAATTTAAATGAAAGAGCAAGTTTTATCAGAATTTCGCCTTTTTGGGAACGAAAAGAAGAGACGATTTTCAAGAGTTTGGGTTTCAGGCCAGCACCCATACATATGCACGCTGAAGTCACATGGGAGTTGGATTTAAGCCCGTCTGAAGAGGATCTCCTGGCTGGGATGAGGAAAACAACAAGGTATTTAATAAGGAAGGCGCTAGAGAACAAGGACATTGAAATTTTAAGGACGAATAACCTCAATGAGTTTCTGCCTGTTTATCTTGAAACAAGTAAAAGGCACAAGTTCGTTGTTTTTTCTGAAAAATATTTGCAGGATGAAATTTCTGCCTTTGGCAAAGACATTTCAGTTTTTCTCGGGAAATACAAAGGAGAAGTGGTTTCAGCAGCCATTTTTGTTTTTTGGCAGGGTAACGCCTTTTACCACCATTCCGGCTCTCTTGTTACTAAAGCTCCGGTTTCCTATCTCCTTCAATGGGAAGCCATTAAAGAAGCGAAAACCCGCGGGTGCAAGACATACAACTTCTGGGGAATTTCTACCGACCCCAAGCATCCATGGGCCGGACTCTCTCAATTTAAAATGGGTTTCGGAGGATATCAAAGGGATTTAGTAAAGAGCAAGGATTATGTGCTCTCTTCTGCTTATTGGCCAAACTATATCATTGAGTCTTTGAGGAAAATTAAGAGAGGTTTTTAATGCCCAAAAGAAAACCCCATAAGCTGAAAACAAAAAAAAGCATTATAAAAAGCCGTGGTTTTTGGCTTTCAGCACTTGCGGGAGTTGTTTTAATTACATTGATTTCTCTCGGTTTATTCCTAGATGTTTTTCAAATTAAAAACATTATTGTTTCAGGGAACAGCAATGTGTCTGCGGAACAAATTACTGCTCTAGTTAACCAAGAGATGGATAAAAATATATCCAGAAGCATTTTTGCAACAAGCGCAAGTAGTTTAACAAAGAAAATATTATCAGAATTTCCAAAAATTCAGACAGCTGTTGTTAAAAAAAAGTTGTTTAGCATAATCACAGTCGTCCTGACCGAAAGAGAGCCTGCTCTTGTCTTTGGTGCGTACTATCTTGACGCCCAGGGCATTGCTTTTGAGGAATCTTCGGGCGGATTTCCAGTGGTAAGGTATTACGGGACGCAAGACATACAGCTGGGACATGCGGCAATTTCAAGAGAATTGGCCGGATATATTCTGGGGATTCAAGAGGTTCTTTCTCTAAACAGCATTACGCTTTCTGAGGCAAATATCAGCTCTCAATCACGGCTTGATATTCAAACAAGCGAAGGCTGGAAAGTGTATTTTAATTTAGAGGGAGAAATGCAGGGACAGATAAAAAAACTAGCACTTCTTTTAGAAGAGGGGATTGAAGATAAGGAGAGCTTGACCTATATTGATTTGAGATTTAAAGACAGGGCTTATTATAAATAATAACTACCGCCTGCTCTTAAAGGCGTTCTCAAGTGTTTCTTCGTCAGCATACTCAAGTTCAGCTCCAATAGGAAGGCCTAACCCAAGATGCGTAATCTTTAATGGTTTTTCTTTTATTGCTTTAATTACTAAGTCTGCGGTTGCTTTTCCTTCTGGGGTTGGATTTGTTGCTAAAATCACTTCTTTAAAGGAAGATTTGACCCCGAACCTATGCGGGTCAGCCAGCCTTTCTTCAAGCTCTTTTAGTCTTATCTCCTCAATATTCTTGCGCAAAATGGAGACGTTGCCTCCGAGAATAAAGTAGAGGCCTTTGTATGTCTTCGTATTTTCAATGGTTGCAAGGTCTGTCTCTTTTCCAACAACGCAGATCAATGATTTGTCGCGGTCGTGGTTCCTGCAGATTGAGCACAAATCTCCCTCCTCAATGGGGTTAAAGCAAAACCTACAATACTTCATCTCCTTAATCTCCTTTATCGCCTCTATGAGTTCGTCTATTCGGGGTTTGTGTTTTATTAAATAATAAACAAAGCGGCTGGCGGTTCTTGGTCCGACAGTAGGAAATTTAGTGAATAGAGCAATCAAGCGCTGGATCTTCATTATGATGTGGCGTACTCTTCCTTCTCAATAGATTTGAAGCTGGTTCGGTTTTCATCAAAATATAGCTCAATCTCCCCGACCGGCCCGTTTCTATGTTTTGCAATAATTATCTTGGCAACATTCTTTTTTTCTGCGTTCTCCATATACTTATCTTCTCTGTAAATGAATAGAACTACGTCTGCGTCCTGCTCAATAGCACCTGACTCTCTTAAGTCAGACAGACGGGGAATAGAGGGCGTCCTGTTTTCTACGGCCCTTGAGAGCTGAGACAGAGCCAAGACAGGGATGTTTAATTCCTTTGCCAAGGATTTTAGGGCTTTGGAGATATCTGAAACCTGCTGAACAGAAGAGAAGGACTTATTGGAAGAATCCATTAACTGCAAGTAGTCAACAATTATCAGTCCTAAGCCCTTGTCTGCCTGAAGCCTTCTCGCCATTGCCCTCATTTGCAAAATATTTGTTGAGCCTGCGTCGTCAATGTAAATTGGAGCTTCTGATAATTCTCCCATAGCCGTCTGTAGAATTGTAAAGTCATTTTCAGGTCCTTCAGCTGATAGCTGGCCCGACCTCAACTTCCAGGAGTCAACTCCTGATTGGGCAGAGAGGATTCTGTCCACAATTTGGTCTTTGGACATTTCCAAGCTGAACAGACCGACAGGAACTTTTTGGCTGACGGCAATTTGACGGGCCACATCAAGAGCAAGAGAGGACTTTCCCATTGACGGTCTGGCAGCTAGGATAATCAGATCCGATTTCTGAAGCCCTGACAACTTGTAATCCAAATCTTTAAATCCGGTAGGCAGGCCTCTTAGAGCGCCTTTGTGCTTTGACAATTCATCAAGCCTTTCAAAGGTTTCTGGAAGAATATCTTTAATAGGGACAAAGGCCTGGGTTAAGGATTTTTGCCCTATGCCGAAAATAGCTCTTTCGGCTTTATCCAGCAAAACATCAACGTCTTCAGCTTCGTCAAAAGCATCCAGTCCTATTTGGTCGGAGGTAGAGATTAAATCTCTTAATACCTTCTTCCCTGTGACAATCTTTGCGTAATTAAAAACATGGGTGGCTGTGGGAACCGAATTAATCAATGTGGTTAAATAGCCAGAACCGCCGATGAATTCCAGCTTCCCCCTTTCTCTTAATCTGCTTGTAATGGAAAGCAGGTCGATGGGCTCTTGCTTTTGATACAGATCGGCCATTGCCTGGAAAATCTCTCTGTGTGTGTCTTTATAAAAGTCCTCTGGCTTGACTAAATCAACAACCTTGACAATGGCGTTTTTATCTAACATCAAACATCCCAGCAAACTCTGTTCAGCCTCTATATTTTGAGGCGGTAGTTTTTCTTGATTAGTCATAGTTTTTATATATCAGATATACCTGGCCCTGACAAGCTACTTTCTCTTAATTAGGAACTGCTTGCCCGAATCTTCCACAATATATCCTTGTTTTTCAATATCATTCCTTATTTGATCTGACTTTTGCCAGTCCTTTTGTTCCCGTGCTTTTTGGCGATCCTTTGCCATCTTATGGATTTCAGACGGAACTGTTTGTTTTTTCCCTAGGTCAAAGGAAAAGATAATATCAGCCTCCTTTAATAGCAGATATTTTTCTGCGTTATTGATATTTTTGTCTTTTACAATCTGCCATAAAAAGGCCAACCCTTGAGGAAAGCCCAGGTCATTTTCCAATAAAGAAAGGAACTGCTCCTTGTTTTTGCAGACCATACCTTTCCTTACTTTCTCTTTGCTTTTTTTACATTCCTGAAATTTGTCTCTCAAACTATTTAAGGCATTTTGACTGGCTATTAAGGCTTGCCTTGAAAAGTTTAAGCCCTGTCTGTAATAAGAGGTAAGGGCTAAATATCTGAAAGCAAGGGGTTCTTCAAAATCCTGCACCAGTATAACATTTCCCAAACTCTTGCTGACCTTCTGGTTGTCTATTGACAGCCATTCATTGTGGAGCCAATAGTTGACAGCCTGGTCTGAAAAAGCACCAAAGGTCTGCGCAATCTCGTTAGTGTGATGCACTGGAATGTGTTCTTTTCCTCCTGTGTGGATATCAAACTTTTTACCCAGATACTTTATAGACATTGCCGTGCACTCAATATGCCAGCCGGGAAAACCTTTGTCCCATGGACTATCCCACTGCATGATATGATTTGGTTGGTTAGTCACCCACAATAAAAAATCCCAGGGAGATTTTTTCTCCGG
>JAHIEB010000072.1 GCA_018894075.1 Patescibacteria group bacterium
CTGACATTGAGAATAAGAAGTCCTGCATATTATGAGGGGGGTACCCAGCTATCATATAGCAGCCGATGTCCCCAGCAAAGATTGTCCCCTCTGGAACTGCTTTTCTAATAGCATCTAAAGAAAACAAATGGGGACAGCCCGAACAAAGCTTAGGATATCTTCTGGCCACATTCTCTTTAAGATGAGCGATCTTATACGTCTTGCCTAAAAGCTTTGCTATAACTAATCCTATCTTTTCTGAATTCAGCTCTCCTACTTTTATCCCGGTGCCTTCAGCTTTCACAAGCTTTTTAACCTCTCTTTCCAGATAGTCGTCAAGCTCTTCAACAACCAGAATCTTTTTTAGGTTCTTGGCAAAGCTCAATATTCTCTTTTCATTCAAAGGATAAAAAGTGCCTATCTTTAAAACAGGCATATTCAGATTCATTTCCTTTAGGGCCTCCAAAGTATGGAAGTAAGAAACGCCAGTGGCAATTATTCCTATCTTTCCTGACCCCTTTGTAGCCCTATTGGCTTTGTCTCCAAACGCCCTTATCTTTTCCAGCTTAGCCAGCAGCTCTTTTTTCATTTCCAAAATCCTTGGAGGCATTGTGCAAAATTGATAAGGGTTCTTCGTAAACTCTCCCATCTTTTTTTCACAGTCCTTGCCCTCAAACAATACAATTGCTCTTTGGTGAGCAACTCTTGTGGTGATTCTCAATATGACAGGGGTGTTAAATTTCTCTGACATTTCAAAAGCAAATCTGGTGAAGTCATAGCACTCTTGCACATCAGCTGGTTCAATGACTGGAATATGGGAAATATATGCATATCCTCTTGAATCCTGTTCTGACTGGGCAGAGCTCCAGCAGGAAGGGTCGTCAGCAACAACAATCACCATCGGAGCCTTTGTGCCAGTATATGCTAAGGGAAATAAGCTGTCGGAACAAACATTAAGCCCGAAACTCTTCATATTGACCAGGGATTTTAACCCAGAGAAGCTGGCTCCGATAGCTGCCTCTAGGGCTGTTTTCTCGTTTGAAGACCACTCAAAATGGATGTCCTTGCCTTGAAATCCTTGCCCTATTTCAGCTGACGGGCATCCAGGATACCCTGAAACAAAATTAACGCCAGCGTCTAGGGCTCCTGCAACTATGGCGTCATCTCCCAATAATATCTCTTTTTTCATACAACTATATTTATTAGCCTTCCTTTTACTATTATTATCTTTTTTATTTCTTTATCCTTTAAAATCTCCTTTATTTTTTCTTGAGACAGCGCAACCTCTTTAATCTTCTCATCTGCCATCCCTGCCTGTATTTCTATCCTGTCCCTTACTTTGCTGTTTATCTGGATTATAAGATCTAATTTCTCTTCCTGGACAGAATGATATTTTGGCCAAGCCTGCAAGTGGACGCTTCTTTTATTACCGAGCTTGTGCCATATCTCCTCTGCTATATGGGGGGCAAACGGAGCAAGCAAAACAGTCAGCTGCTTTATGACATCTTTACCAGTCTCGTTCTGTTTGCCGGAAACAAGGTTGATAAACTCCATAAAACTAGCGATGGCAGTATTAAACTTCGTTGCCTCTAAATCTTCTGTAACCTTTTTTGCTAGCTTATTAAAGGCGTGTTTTATCTCAAGGGAAGATTTGACTGCATTGCTAGATAAAGCCAGATTCCAAAACCTGTCTAAAAACCTTCTGGCTCCTTTTACTCCTTGGCCGTCCCAAGCAATAGCCTGATCAAAAGGGCCCATAAACATTTCATAAATCCTTAATGTATCTGCTCCCAGCTCCTTTACAATTATATCCGGATTAACAACATTGCCCCAGGACTTTGACATCTTCCTGCCGTCTTGGGCCAAAACAATCCCATGCGAGGTTCTTTTTGAATATGGCTCCGGATCTGCCACTGCCTTAATATCATACAAAAACTTATGCCAGAATCTTGAATAGAGGAGATGCAAGGTGGTGTGCTCCATTCCTCCATTATACCAGTCAACCGGAAGCCAGTATTTCAACTTTTCTTTTGAGGCTAAGGCTTTGTCGTTCTTAGTGTCTGCATATCTTAAAAAATACCATGAAGAGCCTGCCCAGTTCGGCATTGTGTCTGTTTCTCTTTTGGCCTTACTCTTGCAAGAAGGGCATTTAACATTCACCCAAGAAGACATGGCAGACAAAGGAGATTCTCCTGTGCCAGAAGGCTGGTAATTTTTTACAAAAGGGAGCTTGACAGGTAGATTCTCATCGGCAACCATCCCACACTTTTCGCAATGAATAATGGGTATGGGCTCTCCCCAGTAATGTTGCCTTGAAAAAACCCAATCCCTTAATTTATACTGAATCCTTTCTCTGCCTGCATTGTTTTCTTTTAACCATTGGGTTATTTTTTTAATGGCCTCTTCTGAACTCAAACCGCTGAAATGCGAAGAGTTTATCAGCTTGCCACATTCAGTGTAAGCTTTTTCCTTATTTAACCCCCCCTCAATTACTTCTTTTATCTCTAGACCGTACTTTTTCGCAAATTCATAATCTCTCTGGTCGTGGGCAGGGACCATCATCACTGCTCCTCCTCCGTAAGAAGCAACCACGTAATCTCCAATCCAGACAGGAACTTTTTCGTTGTTCAGAGGGTTAATGCAATAAGACCCCGTGAACACTCCTGTTTTTTCCTTCTCTATTTTTGTTCTCTCAAATTCAGTTTTTACTTTGGCATTTTTAACATATTCTTGAACTGCTATTTTTTTATCTTTCGCCACTATCTCTCCTGCAAAAAAATTCTCCGGAGATATGACAATTGCGGTAACCCCGAAAACCGTGTCAACTCTTGTTGTGAAGACTACTATCTTCCTGTCTGAATTCTCTAGCTTAAAATCAACCTCTGTTCCAATACTTTTTCCAATCCAATTTATCTGCTGAGTCTTAATCTTCTCTAGATAGTCAACCCTGCTTAAATCATCAATCAGCCTGTCCGCATATTTTGTAATAGCCATCATCCATTGCTCTTTTTCTCTCTGCTCGGCAGGAGCCCCGCATCTTTCGCATTTGCCGTCCACGACCTCTTCGTTGGCCAAACCGATTTTGCAGGAAGGACACCAGTTAATGGGCATTTTTTTCTTGTATGCGAGTCCCTTCTTAAACAACTGCAAAAAAATCCATTGAGTCCATTTGTAGTATTTGGGGTCTGTGGTATTTATTTCCCTGTCCCAATCAAAGGAAAGCCCCAGACCCTTCATTTGACGTTTGAAATTGGCAATGTTTTCTTTAACGGTAATACTTGGATGAATGCCGGTTTTGATGGCATAGTTCTCTGCCGGCAGGCCGAAAGCGTCCCAACCCATAGGATAGAGCACATTAAAACCCTGCATTCTTTTTGCCCTGGCTACAGCGTCAAAGGCAGAAAAGCTTCGGCAATGGCCGACATGCAGCCCTTCGCCCGACGGATAGGGAAATTCAACTAGAATATAAAATTTAGGCTTCTTGGAAAAGTCCTTTGCTTTATATAGATTTGTCCAAGTTTTCTGCCATTTCCCCTCTATTTTCTGGGGATTATATCTTGTAATCGACATATCTGTTTTATATCATAATATCTGACTTTAAGAAAGATTGACGTCAGAGAAAAAACATGCTAAAAGAAGCTCGTACCTTAACAAGAAAAAGAAAGGATAGCAATGATACTGATCGTGGATTCAGACGAAGGTATGCGGGAACTACTCAGGGATTTGATGACTGAAGGATTCCCTAATCAAGAATTGGTTCTAGCATCCGACCCTGACGGTGTTGCATTGGAGGAGACGCCCGAACTGATTATAACGGGCCTTATCTTCAAGGGATCCTCCTGCAACGGGATAGAGTTTATCATGCGGATAAGAGCGGATCATCCGCAGACCAAAATCATCCTGCTGACTGGCTCTCTGCAGATCCCCCATAATCAGGCACACGCCCTGATTACGAAACCTTTCGACTCAGAGCTTCTGCTGCGGACAGTAGAAACCCTTCTCTCAGGAAACTAGAGCAATGCTCTAGTTTTTTTATACCCCAAAAAGCTTTTTAGCGTTTTCTGTCGTTCTTTCAATAACTTTTAATGCGTCGATTCCTTTTATCTCAGCTACCCTTCTTGCCACATATTCAACAAAGCGAGGCTCATTTCTTTCCATCCCTGCCTCTGGAGGAGTTAAATACGGACAGTCTGTCTCTAGTAACATATTTTCCAAAGGAACATTCAAAACAACCTCACTTAAATCAAGCTTGAAAATTATTCCGTTTATCCCTATATAATATCCGAGCCTGATATATTCTTCGGCCTGCTTTAAACTGCCGGTGAAACAGTGAATAACCCCTTTATGGTTTCTTTTCCTTAAAATCTCCAACATTTCCTCGTGCGCCATTCGGCAGTGCAGAATAACAGGCAGATTCAATTTAGAAGCCAAATCCAGCTGTTTTAAAAACACTTCTTTTTGCTTTTGCTTAAATTGTTCCTGCTTTGTTTTAGACTTGGGTTTGTGGTAAAAATCCAAACCTATTTCTCCAATGGCCACCACTTTTTTAGATTTAGCCAGGTCAATATATTTCTTTTCATTATATTCCTCTAAAAACGGCTGAAACTCCCCCTCCTCTGGATCCATCTTCGCCTTCAGCAGATCTGTCTTTATATGTATGGGGTGCATGCCTATGGCTGCATATATATTCTCATTATCTTCAGCCAGCTTCACTGCTTTCTCGCTTGTCTCGTATTTTGTCCCAACATCTATGCAAAAAACGTGACGGTTCCTTTTCAAAACCTCCTCTAGGTCTTTTTCGAAAGCTTTGAAGCTTAAGTGGCTATGAGTATCTGCTAGCATATATTGATATTACAATAAAAAAAGCGGGCGCGCTATTGTACGCACCCACATAGTCTTCTGACAGCCTGCTCTGGCTGCTCGTCCTGCTCGCTCCGGCCGACTTCCTCTGAACCAGAGAAAACAATTACGGTCGGAGTGTCGCAAACATCTTGCTGCCGACACCAATCGTGGTTGTTGTCAGCCAGAATAGCCAGAAATACCACCCCATAGAACTGGGGGGCTTGGGACAGCTCGTCAAGCAACTTCTCAGCCTCAACGCACAAGCTACACCTACGCCACAAGCTGGTGACCAGCAAAACTGTTTTATTGCTTCGCGCCAGCATCATGGGCAGGTCAACCTTTCCTGCCATCCTTTTCATCTTTTTCCTTTCAGGTGTTTGAGCACTCTCCGAGCCGTGATTATTAACACGGTCTCTTGATTATAGAAACCACTACAAATTCTCCTTTTGACCAGCGCCACCAATGCAGGCCTCCTAAGGCCTTCTGTCGAGTGACTCATGTTTTTCTCCTAGCACATTGCCATAAATGCCACCGCCGCCAGCTTGAACAGCATCCAAGCCTCTTTCATGCCTTATCTCCCTTATTAAAGAACGTTTATATCGTACTATATATATTAAGAGATGTCAAGGACAAGCTTTTTAAACAGCTGTTCTCCCTTCTTTCTTTGTAAGACTTGCTTTGAAATCTTTTCTGCGGTTTCAGGAAGAATGGGCTCTAGCAACAAAGATATTTCCTTTAAGCAGGCTAGGAGACTGTTTATGGTTTTAGGGTCTTTGGTCTGCCATGGCTTTTGCTGTTCAATATACCTGTCGCAATAACTTATCAACTCCCAGATCGCTTTTATCGCTTCTGTTATCTTGTATTCCTTAAAAGAAGCGTGGTATTTATCTTTTACAGCTTTTATCTCCTTTTGGATATCTGGATCGAGTTTGTCGTTTTTACTATCTATTTTTTCTGCAACAGTTAGAACACGAGATAATAAATTGCCTATCCCGCCCGCTAGATCTGCGTTGTATCTTTCTTCAAATTTTTCGATAGTGAAGTCTCCGTCCTCTGTGGTCGAAATCTCTCTTAGTAAAAAGTACCTGACTGCATCTGTGCCGTATTTTTTCACCAGCTCAAACGGGTCTACCACATTCCCAAGCGACTTTGACATCTTCTGCCCCCCTGACATTATATGTCCGTGAACTAAAATATTCTTTGGCAAAGAAAGGCCTGCAGATAGCAATATACCGGGCCAGATTAAAGCGTGGAACCTAAGAATGTCCTTGCCTAAACAGTGGACATCAGCCGGCCAGAACTTATTAAAAAGCTTCGATTCTTTGTCATATCCCAAAGCTGAAATGTAGTTTGTTAAAGCGTCAGCCCAGACGTAAATGGTATGGCTGTCGTCATTTGGGACTGGAAATCCCCACCTCAAATCTTTCCTGGGCCTAGAAAAACTGACGTCTTCCAGCCCTTGGTCTAAAAAAGAAAGCATTTCATTTGCCCTTGACTCTGGCACTATATTCATTCTTTTTGAGACAATAGCTTCTTTTATCTGCTCTCCATATTTAGAAAGCCTGAAAAAGTAGTTTTCTTCATTGACAGCTTCCGGCTCTTTTTGGTGAACTGCACACTTCCCATCTATTAAGTCTTTTCTCGTTAAGAAAGCCTCGCAACCAACACAATATAGGCCACGATACTCCTTTTTATATATATCCTTGTTTTCAACCAGCTTCTCCCATATTTTTTTTACTGAAGGCCAGTGTTTTTTTTCGTCGGTTGTTCTGATAAAATAATTATTGGATAAGTTAAGAATGGATTTTAGCTCACTAAATCTATGCGAAATCTTGTCCACAAAAGATTTGGGGTCTTGACCGGCTTTTTCTGCTTCTTTAGCGATTTTTGAACCATGCTCGTCAGTGCCCGTCAAAAAGAAGGTCTCTTCTCCCAGCTGAGAATGGTATCTTGCCAGAGCGTCTGCCTGTAAAGATTCTAATGCAAAACCGATATGCGGTATAGCATTTGTATAGGCAATACTGGTTGTAATGTAGAATTTCTCTGGCATAATAGTATTTTGGTATTGTATCATAGAAGATGTAAATTGCCAGATGATTTTAACCCCACACATATTAATAGGAGCAGCAATAGGAGCTCATCTTGACTCATGGCTCTGGGTTATTATATTAGCTGTAATAAGCCATTTTTTGCTGGATATAATTCCACACGCAGAATATCCCATTAAAGACACGCCAAAAGTTATTATGGATTTTTCCCTTGGATTCCTTTTAGTTGTGGCTCTTAACCCAGGTTTTTTAGTTTTACTTGGCGCTACCTTTGCTATCTTTCCGGATTTTCTTACCCTTTTTAATATAAAGGCGGTGACGCGCCTCCACAGAAAGGCTCATTTTTTAAGAAAGAAAAACTTCCCCTTTTGGGGAAGAGTCTTAATCCAACTGCTAGTTTCTATATTTGCACTGGCTCTGTTGTAGCTTCTTTTCTTTTTTCTAAAAACTCTTTAATAAATTCGTAAAATATCCCGAAAAGAGGTATTGCAAAGACAGCACCCAAGAGACCGAATATCTTAGCCCCCATAACAACTGCTAAAAGCACTAAAACCGGGGGCAGGCCGACAAACTTTTTTGTTAAAACCGGGGAGAGCACGCCGCTTTCAATCTGCTGAATAATGATGAAAGCAATAATGATAATTGTCGCCTTGACCCAAGAGTCAACGGCTCCAACGAATAAAAACAGCAAAATGCCAGTTATTAAAGGACCAAGGAAAGGAATGAAGTTCAAAACTCCTGCGAATAAAGACAGAGTAAAGACATAATCTACCTTAAAAGCCAAAAGCACTATCGCTGTAGCTAATGCCACAAAGAAGCAGGCTAAAACCCTGGATCCGAACCACCCCGAAACTTTTGTCTGGCACTTATTAAATAATTTCAAAGAATAGTCTTCATATTTCTGAGGCACGATCAACCTTAAAACCTGCTCAACTCCTTTTTCTTGCAGAGATAGAAAAAAGGCGATAGAGATTATAAAGAGGGTAGAGGCTAATCCGCCGAAGAAAACAACCAAGGAGGCAAAAACGCCTGCAGAGATTTTTTCTAATCCGCTAGTTAAAGCTAATGTAAGATTTTCTATGCTCTGCAAAGATTCTATTTTAAGCCCCGTAAAGATGGGGTTCAATCTTTCAAAATATGCCGGGATCTGTCCGGAAAGATTCTTTATCTCGTTTATGAAAAGGGGAGCTGAAAGATAAAATACAAGTCCGACAATCCCGAACACAATAAGATATATGAAAATAGTTCCGATTATCCTTGGCACTTTACAAAGTTTAAAAAACTTTATTGCAGGCTCTAGTAAGACAGAAATGACTAAGGCAAAAAGAAACCATACGACAATATCTCTTATTAAAAAAAGGACGTAAAAAAGAACGCCAGCCAAGGCAACTTTTAAAATTCCCTCCCAAGAAATATCTAGAGTTTGATTTTGCATAAGATCTCTTTGAATTTTTCTTTTTCTTTAAACGGGCCGATTAAAGCCAGATTTAACTTGTCGGACTTAAATATATCTTCCGCTACTTTCTTTATATCATTTACCTTAACTTGGTCAATCCTTTCTCCTATCTGCTCTAGCGTCAAAATCTCTTTTTCCATTATTTCTTGACCAGCATAAAAAAAAGCTTGGCTGTCTGAAGATTCCAAAGACAAAGACATGCTTCCCCTGATATAGTCCTTGGCTTTTTGTAGTTCAGCTTCGGTTATTAAACCCTCTTTTATTCTCTTATATTCTTTCAAAATTGATTCAATCGCCCTATCTGCGTTCTTATTGTCAACCCCAGCTTGAGTCATTAAAAATCCTGTCTCTGGATTTTGGTCAGCCATAGTCTTTATGTAGTAGGCTAATCCCTGCCTTTCTCTTATCGAGATAAACAGACGCGAACTCATATTCCCTCCTAATATCACAGCTAGAAGCTTAACAGCATACTTGTCTTTATGAAATATATTATACGCCCGCACCCCCAAGCACAAATGGGTTTGGTCGGTTTTTTTAAAATGGACTAAAACTCCAGGCTCTCTTTGTTCTTCAATAACAGCTGGCTTTCGAGGAGGGCTCACTTTACTTATTTTGTTAAATGCTTTTTCTATTTTCTTTTCAATGTTCTTTATATCCCCGGCTGCACAGATTACTGTGTTCAAGCAAGAATAGTGGCTGGCAAAATAATCGAGCACCTTGTCTCTGTTAAGAGCTAGAACGTGCTCTTTTTTCCCTATAATCTTCCAGCCAGCTGGCTGGTCTTTGTAAAGCAGCTCTTCCCACAAATCACCAACATATGCAGTAGGAGTATCTAAATACATATTCATCTCCTCTATGACAACCCCCTTTTCTCTTTCTATTTCCTTCGAATCCAGCTTTGAATTCTGGAAGATATCAGACAGCCAATCTAAGGCTAGATCCTGATGCTTACTGTCAACTTTAGCCCAAAAGCCAGTCACCTCTTTTGAAGTAAAGGCATTATACTCTCCTCCCACCTTGTCTAAGGTCTCTGCAATGGCTAAGGTGTTAGGTCGATTCTGAGTTCCTTTAAAAAACATGTGCTCTAAAAAGTGAGATATGCCGTTGATATCTTTGCTCTCATATTTTGAGCCGTTTCCCACTAGTACCAAAAAAGTGACTGTCCTGCTATTTTTTTGAGGCACAGTAATTATCCTTAATCCGTTCTTTAGGGTTGCTTTCTTCAACATAACTTTGCAGGCAGGTCTTTTATCTTTACTCTCTCCTGCTTCATTGTGTTTCTGTCTCGCACAGTAACGTCATCGTTTTTTAAGGAATCGAAATCAATGGTCAGACAGTTTGGCGTTCCTATCTCATCCTGTCTCCTGTATCTTCTTCCTATTGATCCTGATTCATCATACTGACAGGCCATGTCTTTTTTTAACAAGTTGAAAACTTCTCTTGCTTTTTTTACCACCTCTTCCTTGTTTTTCACTAGAGGCAGAACAGCTACTTTTATAGGAGCCAATGTTTTGCTCAAATTAAGCATTATTTCTTTTTCTTTTGTTGATTCGGTTGTTTCTGTCCTTCCCCCCTCTATTTCCTGGTAAGCCTCGCACAGGAAGGCAAGCAGGGAGCGATCGGCTCCGGCTGATGTTTCGATGACATGCGGGAAGAAATCCTCGTATTTTAAATCTTTGTTAGAATGCTTTGAATGATTGGACAAATCCCAGTCTCCTCTGTTGTGTACCCCCTCTATCTCTTTCCAGCCGAAAGGGAACTTGTAAAGTATATCAACTGCTCTCTTTGCATAATGGGCCAGTTCTTTTTTGGGAACCTCGTATGTTTTCAAATTCTTTTTATTAATTCCTAAGCTATAATACCAGTTCAATCTCTGCTCCAGCCAAAAATCAAAGAACTTGTCCGCCTCTTCCGGCCGGCAGAACCATTGCATTTCCATCTGCTCAAACTCGCGAGTCCTAAAGATAAAATCCTTGGGCGTTATTTCATTTCTAAAGGATTTTCCTATCTGGGCTATGCCAAAAGGAAGCTTTAAGCGCATTGCCTGTATAACATTCAAGAAGTTCATATATATCCCCTGACAGGTTTCAGCCCTAAGATAGGTGACTGCTGCCACGTCTTCTACCGGCCCCGCAAAAGTCTTCATCATTAAATTAAACTTCCTGGGTTCTGTCAGCTCTCCCTTGCAAGCACAGATCTTATCCTCTAATAAATCTTTTCTGAACCTACGGTGGCATTTCTTGCACTCAACCAGCTCATCAGCAAATCCGGCTGTCAGATGGCCTGAAGCCTCCCAAACCTTCGGACTCATTAAAATGGCTGAATCCAAACCAACTATATTATCCTGAATCCTGGTCATTTCAAAAAACCAGCTTTCCTTTATATTCCTTTTCATTAAAACTCCGAGGGGGCCAAAATCATAGCATGAGGCAAACCCTCCATAGATGTCAGAAGACTGAAAAACAAAACCCCGCCTTTTGGCAAAAGATATGATTTTTCCCAATAGATTATCCATAGATATATAATAACTGATTTTGATATAAAAAAAAGCCCCTTCTGGTTTTTGTGTCTGACTCTGTTTTTAGAATCACCAGGGGGGGCTACCAGAGAAAGCATTACGCTTTCCCATGAGTTTTAAATCCTCACCGAGGCCGTTAGAAGTGTGTGGGGGGAGGCACACGACTAGGACACCCGGTGAGGACAATATTAGAGGGAGGGGGTAAAAGACGGCCTCAACGCCATTGGTGCTCCAATGCCGAGGTGTTTCTACCTCCTCCCAACCAGAACTGCGCAGACCACCGACTATGAAGCATCGGCCAGTTGCCCCGCAGAGCTACCGAAAGGAACTACTTTCTTTTTTATCAGAAACCAAAATTCCTGTCAAGAGCTATTGAACAATTCCAGAATGATTAGATAAACCCACGTCGTCTGGGAGCCTTGTGTCTGCTGCAGAAAAATCTGCTTCTAAGTTCTGTCCTGTTGCGTGGTCTTCAGCTGTGACTTTGGCTGAATTAATCAAGGTTAGAATCTGGCCTCTTTGTATGGCCTCTGGGGTGACAGAAACCTGGAAAAATATGTTAGGGGGAGCGTTTAATACGCCTGTACCAGGGGCTAAGTCGTCAGCGACGTTCCAAACTACTTCCCTGCTGCCAGAATCAAAAGAAAAGTTGGTAATTTGAGAGTCAGGAGCGATCTTGCCTGTTAACGTCACTCCTTCCGGGAGAACGGCCCTTACTCTTACGTTCTTAGCATTGTTATAGAAATTCTTTACTTGCCAGATAATAGTGAATGTGCTTGTTTGGCCAGTTGCAGGAGGAACAGGCCCGGTGTTTCCAAAAATCTCTTCGTTATATAAGGCTCTTTGCAATATCACCAGCTTTGAGTTCACTTTTGTATTAAATCTATGTACTGTTTCAGCAATTCTAATTTCATTGGTTGCTAAAACATTATTTAAAGAAACTTCCTGCGGAGAAATACAGCACTTTAACGAGATATCAAACTCAACCTTTCCTTCTTTCCTAGACCCCAGATAACTCAAAGAAGAAACTCTTTTTGCATCCCAGACGATCATATTCTCCTGCACCCTTACCTCCCCTAAATCCGATGCGGCAGTGGATAAATCAAATATGTCGCTGTTGAACTTGTTTATCAGAAACAAGTCCTCAAAAGCAGTGTTGCCCATATTCCTAAAATATATTTCGTAATGGAGCTTTTCTCCCGGGCTGGCTATATAGTTGTAAGAGCCGTTAATCTGCTGGGAGATGTAAAGCTGGGGGTCAATAATTTCAACCTCTTTCGAAGATTCTTTTAAAACAATGAACTCTCCCTCTTTCCATATTCCCAGCCTTGCCTTGAATTCCATTCTCTCGCCGGAACTGCCAGAAACCAAACCTAAGACATTTACTCTTCCCCCTTCTGTCTTGTCTAGAAAGGGGATATCCCAATGCTTTTGGTCTAACGCCGATGGGCTTGAGGAGTCGAACTTGAATCCGTTCGGGTATTCAGCTTCAAGCCGTAAGTCGGCTAAAGAGCCGTCTGAGTTTAAAAAATAATTAATTGAGAATTCTATATCTTTGCCGCTTTCAATTTTTGAGGGCAGGTCAAAATCCAAGGAAACAGGCACAGACTCTATTTTAATTGTATAGGTGGTATTGGATTCATACCTGGCCTTTAGGTTTTGTGGCTTAAAAGACAGGTATGCTTTGGCTGTTTTAAAATCTCCCTCCTGGCCCAACAATCTTGCTTTGAAATGAACGAGCTTCTCATCTCCAGGATAGATATTTTCTAAATCCTCAGATATTCTTGTTTTGCCATCTTCGGTAATAGAATACTGAGGGAATTCAAAGGTGAGTTTTGGAGACTCTAAGGTAAAATCGCTGTTGTTCTTGTACTTTACTGTATATTCAAACTCCTCCGCCATTTCGACCTGCTCTGGACCCAATATCTCTAACTTTAAAATCCCTTTAGAGAATGACCTTTCTTTAAGGTAAAGATATCCGCCTAAGATTAAAGCAAGCAAGGCAATGGTCAAAAAAATAATGGGGCGTCGTTTTATCTTCATATACTTTGATTATACACCGAAAGAAGGTAAAGATAATAATTATTGGCTAAATCCCTAATTCCCAAGGGAATATCTTTCAGTGTCTCTTTTCTCAAAATGGTGCTTATCGCCTTCAGCGTCTTTTCATCTGTCTTATAGCCCTTTCTGCAAAAAGAGCAGACAGACCCTCCTTCCTCGGGAGAGAAAAAACATAAGTCAGTCTTTCTTTGGCACACAATACATCTTTCTAATTCTGGCTTATACCCTAAAACAGAGAAAAAGTTCCAGATAAAGTATTGGTAGGCAGATGGGTCATCAGAATCTATTCCCTCATAAGCGGTTTTTATGAGATTGAAGACCTCCTTGTCTTCTACCGAAAGACTATTAGTAACCTGGGCTATTTTATAAGCTGTTTTCAACTTTAATGGATTGCTTTTAAGGGAGGGATAATTATTTAATATAAAAGCATCTGTCAGTGTTTTGTATGTTTTCCCCTGAATAAACTCAATTTCAGAAAAAGATCCGATTTCCAACCCCCCCCTTAGCTTTGAAGCGATTTTTCTTATAGCCCTGCCCAAAACATTAATTTTGCCGAAATCAGAAGTGAACAATGTAAAAAGCCTATCTGCCTCTCCAGAATCTGTTTTGCTTAAAACAAAACCCTGAGTCCTATATTGAAGAGCCATTTATACTTATCTTTATGACCTGCCCTCCTATGTCCACCTCTTTCCCCTGATCAACCTCTCCTCTTTTTATATCCAATGATTTGGTTTCAGCTAGGATAAACTCTTTGTTCTTCTCTAAAACAGATATATCTTCAGCTTGAATTATTACAACAACTTTGTCTTCGGGCCTTAACCCCTTCTTTTTTCTCAAATCCTGAACCTGCCTGATAAACTCTCTTACCAAGCCTTCTTCTCTTAATTCGTCGGTAATCTCCGTATCCAGCTCAATATCGGTCTGAAGATTATTATCAAAGATCACCTCTTTGACATTAAGCTCCTCTTTTATTAGTTTTAACAAATCATCTCCCAGCTTATCACCCTTAACTGTCATTTTGTTTAATGGCTGCCTGACCTTTATCTTCAATTCTATTCTTTTAGCTAGGGCTTGAGCTGCGATATCTCTCACTCTGTCCATTTTATCCTCTAAGTCCTTGTCAATCTTCTTTTTATCTCCAGACGGGTAATCGGTTAAATGGATTGACTCTTTAAAGCCAAGCTCTTGGTACATCTTCTCTGCGAAAAAGGGCATTACAGGAGCAAGCAATCTTAAGACATTTTGGCAGACAAAATACATTGTAGAGGTTGCAATATCTTTATCTTCTCCGTGGAATCTCTTCCTTGACCTTCTTAAATACCACAAAGATAAATCATTAATAAAGAAATCCTCAATGGCGCAGACGGCTGTCGCAGCATTATAGTTTGAGAAAGATTCTTTGGTTCTGATTATTAAACCATTCAGCCGGGAGAGAATCCATTTATCCAATACATTATCTGAAGATATGTTTTGGGGAACTTCTTTGACATAGGTGTTAAAGAACACAATAATGTTGTGCAGAGTGAGTAATTTTCTTTTTGCTTCCTCTAAGTTCGCGTACCCGAACTTTAGGTTCTCTGCCGGATTCTGCTTTGCGTACATAAATCTCATCGGGTCCGCTCCTGCTTTTTCCACTGCCTCGTCAAACCATATGGCATTTCCTTTTGATTTATGCATCTCCTCCCCTTTTTCATCCCTTACTGAAGCATAGCCAAAAATTGTCTTAACGGGAAAGGTTTTTGCTAAAACGGCTGACATTACGATTATTGAATAAAACCAATTCTTAAATTGGCCTGGGAAAGATTCGCAGACCAAATCAGCCGGAAACCAATTCTTCCAGTATTTTTTGTCCTGGGCGTACTGCATTGTTGAAAAAGGAACTATTCCTGCGTCAAGCCACGGATTTCCCACATCGGGAATTCTTGAAATAATCTCGTTGCATTTTAAACATTTAATCTTTACTTTATCCATCCATGGCTTATGAGGAGATTTTTCTTCCTCCCACCCCTCAACAGCTCTTTTTTTCAATTCCTCTTTAGACCCTATTACTTCAAAATGTCCGCAGGAACATTCAAATATAGGGAGGGTCAGGCCCCAGTACCTTTTTTTAGATATCAGCCAATCGTGCATATTCTTTAGCCAGTCCAACTCTCTTTCTTTTCCGAAACCCGGAATCCAGCTGATCTTTTTAGTAATTTTCATCAATGGCTTTCTAAGCTTTTTCATTGAGATGTACCATTCATCAACAACCCTCCAGACCAATTCGGTCTTGCATCTCCAGCAGGTCGGATACCTGTGCTTATACATCTCTGTTTTGAACAAAAACTGCTTTAGCCCTTCAATTACTATCTCTGGATGCGTTTTTGCATCTTTTCCAGATAGGTCGTCCATGTCATCAAGATACACAGCTGACTCGTCTATTACATCAATTACAGGAAGATTTTCTTCTTTCCCGACTTTAAAATCCTCTTCTCCAGCTCCGGGAGCACAATGAACTATTCCCGTTCCTTCATCGGCTGTCACTAAATCCTTTTCCAATACAACTGTATGAAAGAATTCATTTTCAGCTTTCTTTATTCTCTCTAAATGGTCAAAAGGAGCTTTGTACTTTATTCCTTTTAAATCTTTTCCTAGAATTGTCTGTTTTAAAATATACTCTGGCCCCAATACTTTTTGGTCTTTTAACAGTATCAATTTTTCTGGACCCTCAAATAGTCCGTATTCAAAATCAGGATTTACCATTAACCCTGAATTGGCAGGAATGGTCCATGGGGTGGTTGTCCAGACCAAGAAGCTTGCTCCCTCAAACTTTGTTGTAATGGGAAGCTTAAAATATACTGCCTTATGGACGATCTCTTTGTATTCTTCGGTCAATATCTCATGCTGGGATATAGCTGTCCCGCACCTCGGACACCATGGCACAGAGTCCCTCCCTTTATACAAATACCCAAGCTCGTGGCACTTTTTCAAGAATCCCCAGATGGCGTAATTATTCTCATCAGACATTGTGAAGTATGAGTTCTCCCAATCCATCCATTGACCCAATCTTTCTGACTGCTGGGTCTGAATGGCAGAATACTTAAGAACTCTTTCCTTGCACTTCTCAACAAACTTCTCTACGCCAAAAGCCTCAATGTCTTTTTTACTTTTAAAGCCGAGCTCTTTTTCAACCTCAACCTCAACCCAAAGGCCCTGGCAGTCAAACCCATTCTGGTATCTCTGCTCATATCCCAGCATGGCAAAAAATCTCTGGAACATATCCTTATATGTTCTTCCCCATGCATGGTGAACGCCCATAGGATTATTGGCGGTAATTGGTCCGTCTAAAAAAGACCAGCGCTTTTTGCCTTTATTTTTCTCTCTCAATTTAGAGAAGGTCTTGTCCTTATCCCAATACTCTAAAATCTCTTTTTCTATCTCTGGGAAATTTAAAGCCATATTTGTTATCTTATCTTAAAAAAATGGCGAAATCAATAAAAAATCCCCTTCTACCAGATGGTTTGGGGGGATAATGCGATTCAGGAAATAGAGAATGTGCTACCCACCCATTGATCTCTAGAACCACACCAATAGACTCTTAACATCGAGTCCCAGCGCAGATGCGGGATGCCACCAGGGAATTGAGAGCCCGGGCAGAACACATGACCATCAACATCTAGGCGATCATGGGTATCATCCCAATGCTTAAGCATCAACAATAAACCTTCGAGCAGGGTGATGCACTTTGAGGCTTGGTTAGTGCATCTGACCCAGACAGCATAAGCTTGGGTCGGATTCCGGTCATTAACAGTGCCTGTGTCCAGGTCTGCTTTTACCCGCCAACACGGAAAACACTTCTGGCAAGCATCAAAGGCCTGGTTACAGGTTACGCCCTGAGCAACGACAATAAGGCGGTCAGAACCTGGCTTGCGGGCAGGAACAGAGACCCCACCCAGGGCGATGTCAAAATGCCTGCGATAGAAATATTCCCAAGACATCATCTGGTCAACAACCAAAACTCTTCTCATTGCTTCGCCAAGTAGACCTGGATTGCCGAGCCAGAACCTGGCTTCATCTGGCGGAATATCCAGAGGCACAGCAGCCAGCAACCTGACAAAGAACTCCCTCAGCTCTCCTGGACCTAATTGTTGGGCATTCCCTTTCATGGGCATTCCCTTTCTAAAAGAACTATGGCAAGACCATCCTGCCTTTGTTCTTTTGTATAACAAAAAACAGTTGACTTCAAGAGTTGTTTAGCTATTTTCCCAAATAAAGTACCGCTTTTCTTTTTGGCAATCCTCGGAGTTAACAATTAAAAGCTTACTGTCTTTCCTAAACTTATAGCCACAATCAGCAACATCGGGTAGCTCATAAACTCTTCCGTCAGCCGCACTCACCACAGCTCCTGTCTGGCAAGACGCTCCGCAATCCCATATCATAATTATGTATTTGCCGGCAAAATTAACCCCTATCTCTTTTGCTCTTTCTATTCTTTCTTTAAAGCTTTTGGCAAACTCTGTTGAATAATCTATTTCAGCTATCTGGCCTTCAAAAATACTTGAAGCGCTAAACTCCTCAAAAGCAGAACTTTTACTTTCAACTGTTTGCGAATTAAAGAGACCGCAGAGGAAAAAACCGACAGCTCCTGCCCAGAGTATCAAAATCCCAATTCCTATTATTACGGGGACGTCTCTTCGTTTTTTTCGCCTTACTCTTCTCATAAATATATTTTACATCTTTTCCGGTGCATTTACACCCATTAAGGAAAGTATGTTTCTTAAAACATTCCTGGTTGCAGAGCAAAGAGCCATGCGCGCCCTTTGAATATCTTTCTTTTTGGTTAGAACTTTACAGATTTCGTAGAACTGATGAAATGAATCCGCCAGGTCCAAAGAATACTGACAAATCCTCTGGACCTGAAAATCAATTGAGGTTTGGTCAACAATCTCCGGAAACCTTAGCAATTGTTTTATTAAAGCCAGCTCCTGTTTTTCCTTCAACAAATGAAGATTAGGCCCGAAAAAATACGGCTTCTTCTTCTTTAATATGCTAGACATTCTGGCGTGGGCATACTGGACGTAATAGACCGGATTATTAGATGACTGCTCCTTGGCTAAGTTCAAGTCAAAGTTAAGGTGAGTATCAGATGACCTTTGCAAAAAAAAGAATCTAGCCACATCCAAGCTTATCTCGTCAAGCAGTTCATCTAAAGTGACATATGTGCCTTCTCTTTTTGACATCTTTACTTCTTTGCCATCCTGGGAAAGATGGACCAACTGCATGACAACAACCCTGACTTCTTCTTTGTTAAAACCCAAAGCATGGGTTGCTGCTTTTATTCTTTGAACATAGCCGTAATGGTCAG
>JAHIEB010000073.1 GCA_018894075.1 Patescibacteria group bacterium
ATATTATTGTCCTATATTACTCATAGACATTGCACAACTGATGCCCCCCGGCACCCCTTTATTAACCGCTGTGCTTTCAGGTGGTGTATTCAATCCTGCTTGTCCTGCTTGCATTTGTTGTTGGTTTATCTTCATAGCATCGTCATTGGCTTTTCTTTCCATATTACCTGCGACTATTTCTTGGTGGTTCATCGCATAGTCCAGTAATTCGTCATATTTTTCCTTGAGCGTAGTTCTGTTATCGTTAGCATAGTCCACAATCTTTTGCATAAAGGCTGTGTTTGCTCCATACCATAGTTCAGGTTTCTTATTTCTTAATATCTCTGTAATACCTACCGATGCCTTGGCTAATGCTTTTTTGTCGTTGTAAGTCTTTGTATCCATAAACTCGGCTATCTCTTGGTCGGAATACTCGGCATTTTTAAGTATTTCTTCATCTCGTTTTTTTGAGTTAATGTTTTGGCTTTCGGCTAATAAAGATAATGCTTCTACTCTCTTTTTAGACTTCATATCGCTTTCAATCATTTGTTTGTCAGTTGATACAATAAGAATATCCACATCTTTTGCAGTGTTTAGGTCTAACCTTGTTATTTCCCCCCAGTCAATTCCATTTTCCCCTAATAGTCTAATAGCCATTTTTGACGGCATATGGTCTTTTAAGCCATAGATATAAGCCTTGCCTAATCCTGCCATCATCTCTTGGAAAGGCTGAGAAGCCCAACCAATTCGTTTGGATACTGATTTTTGTTCTGCAAAGGTAACTGATGCTTTTTTAGATACTTCTTGGACTGAACCTTGAGATAGGTCATTAGCCCCTGTGCTTCTTCCTGTTGTGCCTGTAATCCAGTCAATTAAGTTAATAGTTCCGCTTAATTCTCCTGTTTTGAACTCAAAAATACCTTCTCCAATTCTTCTCGTCCCTCCCAAAGTATCTACTGGAACTAAAGCATCGGGTCTATGTTGTGCTTCGTCTAACTTCCTAACATCTTTGAACATATCCTTATCGTAAGCCCTTGCTCCAAAGTTTCTTTTCTCTCGGTTGGTTAGTTCTTGGTTGAACATAGCTACAATAGCATCTGATGACGGATAAAGGTCATCGGCATAACTCTTGGATAGGAAGTTCTCATCGTCTTCGTGTGTAGCGTAAGAAAACCAAGGATATAATCCTGAACTATCAATATCTTTCCATTTTTCAAATCTTAACCAAGTTTGGCTCCAAGGGTGGAATACTAATAGCCACCTTTCGCCTTTAATGTTTAAAATCCATTGCGCTAACTTGAATACATTTTCTCCGACATAAGAATTGTTATCGGGGTCTAATCCTAAGGGTCTGAACCTTGAAAGTCTGTCTTCCATAGTTTCACCACCCTCAGGGTAGTAAGTGCTGTCATTACAGTTAGTGATTAGTTTATTTACTTGTTCTGCATTATAAATACCTGCTTCTGCTCCTGCTTTTAATTCGCTTTCTGTCTTCTCAATATCTTCCTCACCACAAAATAAATGATTTTCTAAATCTTTACCTCCTCGTGGTTGAAAGTGGAAGTTTTTTAAATTGACGACTTCAAAATGTGACTTATATTCAGGGTCGCTTTCTACTGTGTATTTTAGAATACCTCTACCTGTCATAATAGCGTGTTTCCTTGCTATTCTTAATTTGCTATCCCATTTACTGTTTTGAGCCGTATCCATTATCTCCATTTGGAAAGCACCGTTTATCTTTTGCACTTTGAAATAATCTGAAGCATCTCCTTCTTTAAATTCAAGTCTTATTGGCTCGTCGTATTGAGCGTTAAGAGTATCAATCATTCCAGGGAATACAGGAATGGCAACATTAAATAACTGCCTAAGTTTCTTAGGAGTTTTCCCGTCATATAATTGCCAATACTTTGTTATTCTTGCAAGTCTTGGTTTTTTAAATTCAGTTGAAGAAATCAACTGTTTAGTTGCTATTTGTAATGCCTTTTGGGCTTTAATTTCAAAAGTAGTATTATCCATACTACAATAATAACAAATGGCTATGGTTTTGTGGCGTTTACTGGTTCAGTTAATGCTCTTCTTACACTCCAATTAAGA
>JAHIEB010000002.1 GCA_018894075.1 Patescibacteria group bacterium
ATATCTGAAGCAAAATATGTTTTCTGCCCATCAGACCTTATCAGCACCCTGTCTTTGTCGTCTTCTAGATCCTTGGACTTAAACCAGGTTGCCTTTTCGCTGACATATGTAAAGCCTCTTTTTTCTAGATCTTTTATTGTCCTGTCAACCGAGGAATCCTGATAAAGAGTCTTCTCTGAAAACCAAACATCGAAGTCAATGCCCATTCTTTTTACAGTCGGCTTTATCATTTCTTCTAATATGATGGAGGATGCCTTCTCTCCCGCTTCTTTGTAATCGCCTTTTACTCTTTTGCTTAGCTGGTCAATATATTCTCCTTTGTAAACAGCCTGATCGTCTTTTAAAATAGAATGGCCGAGCTTCTCAATCTGCACACCTCTGTCGTTGATATAGTATTCTCGGCAGACAATGTAACCTGCTTTTTCTAGAACCCGAGCTAAAACATCTCCGCAGAAACCCCCTCTTCCGTTTCCCAGAGTTAAGGGACCCGTCGGGTTTGCGGAAATAAATTCAACATTAATAGTCTGATTTTTCTTTGGCAGACATCCAAATCTGTCCTTTTCTTTAATAATCTCTTTTAGTTTTTTTTGGAGGAAGCTTTCCGAAAGGTAGAAATTAAGAAACCCCGGCTTTACTGCTTCAATTTTAGAGAACATCCCTGACTTAATATTTCTGGCCAAATGCTGGGCTGATTCCAAGGGATTGTCCATCCTTAAAGCAATATTAGAAGAATAGTCTCCGTTTTTAGGGTCTGCCGGACATTCAACATTAATTTCAAAAACATCTTCTTTCTTTAATTCCTGCGCTATTAATTTTTGGATTTCTTTTTTAATCATGGAATTTCAGTTCCTAAAAACTTCTTCAAATCCCTCTACGCTATCCATGTCTGCTCCTAAAATTTTATCGTAATAAACGAAGCTGCCAACCTTGTCTTTTATAATTTTGTTTTCTGTGATGTCTTTAATTATGTTTTTATCCAAAGAAACAGCCATCTCTAATTTTTTTAAAACTCTTAAATATTCACCCACACACCAAAAATCAGCCCCTTCTTTTTTAGAAATTTGTTCAGCTTCAGCCAAAAGATTCCGTGCGTTATTACTATTGTTTTCAGTTTTATTTTTTATATCCTGGTCCTGAATTTTATCGTAAATAGAGAGGTCTTGTTTGGCTAGGGCGACATCGCTGTAACAATAATCTTTATAATCCTGGTCCTGCATCTTATCGCAGATGGAGAGGTCTTGTTTGGCTTTGGCGATATCGCGGTAGCACCAATCTTTCTCGTCCTGGTCCTGAATCTTGTCGCAGATGGACGGGTCTTGTTTGGCTGAAGCGACGTCGCGGTAACAAGAATCTTTCCAATACTGCCTCTGAATCTTATCGCAGATAGAAAGAAGCTCTTTTAACTCTTTGTTTTTCTCTTTAATCGTATTCCAGTTATTTATCTTGCTGATATTTAAAAACAAAAACGCTGCCCCGATTACGGCCGCAATCACAACAACAATCACCGCCGGGATTAGAATTTTTTTGTTAATTTTGCTTATTTTGTTTATTATGTTGTTTATCTTTATTAATAATTAATAATCAATAATTGATTTATATTACTACATCTTTTCCGGCGCTGATATGCCCATTAATTTTAACGCGCCCTCCAAAACAATTTTCGCTGCCAAAAGCAGAGACAATCTGGCTTCTGTTAATTTTTTATCTTCTGTAATCACTTTACAATTTTCATAAAACTTATAAAAAGACTCGGCCAGTTCAAGCGCATAATTGGACAATCTTTGCAGTTGATAATCTTCGGCAATATCTTCTATAATTTCCGTAAATCTTATTATCTGCTTCATTAATTCTAATTCACTGGGCTCTTTTAACAACTCTAAATTTTTTGGTTTTGAAATTTTGATTTTCGATTTTTTAAAAATGCTATTTATTCTTGCATAAGCATATTGAACCTTAAACACAGGATTTTTATCTGACTTTTCTTTTGCTATATCCATATCAAAATTAAAATGCGTATTTAAAGACCTCTGTAAAAAGAAAAACCTTGCAACATCTAAACCAACCGCATCAATCAATTCGTCCATTGCCACATACGTACCAGTTCTTTTAGACATTCTTACTTCCTTTCCATTTTCAAAAAGTTTAACCAACTGCAAAACAATGGCCTCAATGTCCTCTTTTTTGAAACCTAACGCATACGAGGCAGCTTTTAATCTTGCCACATATCCGTAGTGATCTGCCCCTAAAAATATGATTAACTTTTCAAAACCTCTTTCAAATTTATTTTTTAAATAAGCAATATCAGAAGCAAAATATGTTTTAATCCCGTCGGCTCTTATTAAAACCCTGTCCTTATCGTCTCCCAAAATCATAGACTTAAACCATAAAGCTCCCTCGCTCTCGTAAGTAAAGCCCCTTTTTGTAAGTTCTTCTATCGCCTTATCAACTTCACCACTTTTATACAGAGTTGTTTCAGAAAACCATTTGTCAAACTTGATTCCCATCTTTTTTATAGACGGTTTTATCGTTTTTTCCAAAATTATCTTTCCTGCTTTTTTCCCAACTTGTTCGGGAACAATCCCCGTACAAATTTTTCTTAAATCATCTATATATTTTCCTTTGTAAACCGCCTCAGCGTCTCCTAAAACAGAATGCCCCAATTTTTTAATCTGCGCGCCTGTGTCATTTATATAATATTCCCTTGAAACTTTATATCCTGCTTTTTCCAAAACATTCGCCAAAACATCTCCGCCGAACCCGCCCCTGCCGTTTCCCAAAGTTAATGGGCCCGTCGGATTTGCCGAAATAAATTCTACATTAACTTTTCTGTTATTTCCCAAATTAATGACTCCAAACTTTTCTTTTTGCTTTAAAACTTCTTTTATTTTATTATGCAAATATTTTGGAGAAATAAAAAAATTAATAAACCCGGGCCCAGCCACCTCCACCTTAGAAAAAATTTCTGATTTAGCCAATCTATTTTTAAGGGTTATGGCTGTTACCGCTGCCTCTTGGGAAAAATACCTTCCTAATTTTAAAACAACACCAGTGGAATAATCTCCGTTATTCTTATTTGTGGAGCAATCAATAACAATTTCTGGTATTTCAAACTCAGGGAATATTCTGTTTTTTTGTAGGCCAACAATAACACCCCTTATTAATTCTTTTATTTCTTCCTTCATTATTTCCATAATAAATCACTTATAATCTTGCTCTGGTTTGTGTCATAAATTATAGTTCGACTTTTTCCACTCGGATTTCCGATGGTATTGATATTCTCTGGCTTATAATCATCTTTATGAGACAACTCAAAAATTATGGTTTGATTTTTTTCTTTCATCTTAACGTAAAAATTATCGGGATTTTCTTTATCTTGTTTTAATTTTTCCATGACGGCGCTTATCGCATTTTGGTATTTTTCGGAAAATTCGGGCAAACTTGTTAAAAGCACCGGGTGTGTCATTGCGTAGATTGCATCTGGCTCTATGGAACTTCCCGAAAGAGAAGTAAATTTGAAACTATCAATTATTTTATTAATCGTAACCTGGCTCAAAAATCCTTTTTTCTCAACTCCTCCTGAAATTAAGGTTATTACTACTCTAAAATTATTTGAAGAAAAAACATAACCCAATAGCCCACTTAATTCAGAATACCAAACCCCATTTGCATTCTTTTTCATCCCCAAATTATCTGTTTGTTTAGACGGCTCATTTATTTTTTTAATATTCAATTGAGGGGGCATATACAACTCAACGTCTCCGGGGACATTAAATTTTATATAATATTCATTTTCACTTATTTTTTTAATCTCCGCCACTTCCCAATTTTTGAAAACAGGATATTCAAAACTAAATCCAGATATTTCTGAAAAGGTTTTGGTTTCTATTATTTTTGGTTTGTTTTTATTCAAAAATAAAAATATTCCCATAGATATCAAAATTATTAATAATATTAGTAAGATAATAATTAATATTAAAAGTTTTTTGTTCATATTTCAATTATTTTTTTTATTTCTCCTTTTATCATATCAAATTATTGTTCGTATCTTTTTGATATAATCTCGCCGGTTTTAGAATCAATTACATAATGTGGACCGCCCCCTGTTGTAATCGGGTCTTTCAATTCATAATCCACATGCCAACCATCGGCTTTCAAAGAAGCGACAACATTGTACGGTGATAAATCTCCATATGCTTTTATAGCGTCTGTTTTCGCAATTTGTAAAGCTTGGACTTCTGTAATCTTTGAGCTATTTTCGAACCTAAAACTATCAATTATTTTTTGCACTAAGACTTTTTCAGAATAACCATCGCCCTCGTGCATAAATGGGGTGATTTTAACAGCGAGAGAATCATCGTTATTAAAAAAGATGATGCTATTGCTTTGGTCACTTTCATAACCGCCAATTGGATAATATTTCACCTTATTGGGATTAATAGAGGGGGATAATCCTGGAACATTATATCTATAATCCGTGTTGAAACTTTTTACAATTGTTATACGGGGACCTAATTCAAATTTAATTCCCGTGGGGTTATTAAAAAATATGGTTGCAGTTATGCTTCCCGTTTCATTATTTTTGTTTATTTCTGGCTCATTCGGCTCCCATCCCTTGAAAACAGGATACTCAAAAGAAAAACCAGGAATTTCTGAAAAGGTTTTGGTTTCTATTGGTTTTGGAATATCGCTTGGTCTTATATTTATTGGCCCTAAATAAACAATGTTTCCTATTTCTGGATTAACAGCATATATGAACCCTCCACCAATACTTCCGTTAATTGTTGGCTCTGGATTCTTATTCTCATATTTTACATACCATAAATCATCCTGAAAACTAATAGATATATTAAATCTTGAAAAATCATAATCTTCGCCATATTTATTTTTTAATTCAAGGGCGACAAGCTCCAACGCTTTTTCCTTTGAAATCTTTGGCCCGTTTTTGTTAAAAAATGAAAATATTCCCATAGTTGTTAAGATTATGATTAATATTATTAAGATTATAACTAATATTAAAAGTTTTTTATTCATGTTTTATTATATTTAATTATATTTAGCTAATTATAGTCCCAATAAATGGTTTATTGTTTAAAAAATCTTCAAGGCGGTCCAAATTTTTGCCGTTAATTATTATGACTTTTAACTTGAGCCTCTCTGCCATTTTAGAGGCCTCTGGGTCAAAAGGGGAGGAGAGGCCGGGAGACCATTTTTTAGGAATTATCTTTCTAAAATCTTTCCAAGAAATACTCTTTAATGGTTTTGCGTCCTTAAATTCCCTTGGGTCTTTGTCACGCACATAGTCAATATTGGTCAGATTGATTATTGTCCTTGCCCCCACATTCTTTGCCAAAACCACAGACCCGTAATCAGTTGACCTGCCAGGTTTCCAAGCCCCTAATACTATTATTCTTTTTTTAGAAGAAATCTTCTTGCTTGGGTCATTAATTACTTCAGAGCTTTTGAAAACCTGCCTGACAAGCTCGGCATTAATCCTTGAAGCCAAAATGCCCAGTCTGTCTTTTTCTTCATTGCTCACCTTAAATGCTGACCCTGCTTTTTGATATATCCTAGCTGTTTTTCCTCCGCCCACATAAAGGTAGATTCTGTTTTTAATCCCAAGGACTATGCTTTTAAACTTTTTGAGAAAGCTTGTATCAATTTCTCCCGGAACTACCAAAGACCCTCCCAAAGAAATGACGATTGCCTCTTTTTTCATACTTTTCTCTATTTTACCTCATTTTCCCCGAAAACAAGATAAGCTCTTGACAACGGCTTTGGCGTATGGTATGATATGTGCATAGGACCGAGTGTTATTACAAGGAGAAAGGAATGGTAGAGAAACGAGTGAACGGAGTACCTGTGATCGACAGCCTGCTTTACCCGACGGCAAGCAGACGATCGCCGAAGGTCAGGAAGGCAGGCCTCCTACGCCTAGCAGAGGAGCGCCTTATCGAGGCGACCATCCGCGAGGCGCGAGGGGAGCTGACGATGGCTTGGACGTTCTTCTGGCTCGCAGTAGAGCTGGAGGAACGAGCCTGCCGCCTCTAAAAAGAGGCGACCGAACACAAAAAGAGCCTCAGCGCAAGCTAAGGCTCTTCTCTTTAAAACTTATGTCTGAATTAAAACAATTATTATTCATAATCCCCGGATACCAAAGAACTGCAGAGTCGGCTGTAGGGATTTTGTTTGCTGCCAGAAAACTGATTCCTGGCCTGTTAAGTTTAATCTTATCTGTGAAAATCTGGTAGAATAAAGCTATGAAAGTCTTTGCTGAAAACAAAAAGGCCCATTTCAACTACGAGATATTAGAAAAGCTCCAGGCTGGTCTTGTTTTGATAGGGTCTGAGGTAAAATCAATAAAAGCAGGAAGAATGACATTAGACGGCTCATATGTTATCTTGAAGGAAGGGGCTCCGCATTTAGTGGGGTCTAGGGTGCCTGCTTGGCAGCCAAAGAATGCGCCAGATTCATATGACGCCGAAAGAACAAGAAAGCTTCTTTTAAATAAGGGCGAGATAGACTATCTTTTGGGCAAGACAAGTCACAAGGGGCTGGTTTTAATCCCCTTGAAAATCTATGATAGCCATGGTAGGATTAAGCTCGAATTCGGACTGGGAAGAGGAAAAAAGAAATACGACAAAAGAGAGGACATTAAGAAGCGGGAGGCCCAAAGGGAAATTGCTAGAAGGCTCGGGAGAAATTAAGGGAGTGTCCAGCTTTGACAGGAGATCTTTAGCAAAATATGCAAACCGAGTATTCTCAAACCTCGTTAAACTTTGAGAAACATAATAAGTGTCAACTTATTTAACAAACCAGCATTAGCATACGCTTAATGCTCATCCTTGGCGAAGATTCCTAATAATCGCTAAAGGGTGTCAAACATTAGGATAGTTAATTCTTCTCCTCAAAGAATTGACGAACTAAAAGAGGATAGGGCATTGGAATTTTTGTCTGTTTATCTTCCAGCGCTCGAACAAACAAACAGTCTAAGTTTGTAGAAATATCTTGTAAAAACTTCTGGACGGGAGTTCAATTCTCCCCACTTCCACAAGCAAATGCATAACAATAGAACGCCAATAAACAACTATATTAGGGCAAGAGAAGTCAGATTAATAGATGAAACTGGAAAACAATTAGGGATTCTCCCCTTAAACGAAGCTCTGCAAATAGCCAAAGACAAGGGGCTGGATTTAATCCAGGTCACAGAGAAGGTAGACCCTCCTGTATGCAAAATAGGAGACTTCGGCAAACACCTTTATCAACTCCAAAAAAAAGAGAGGAAGGTTAAAACCGCAGGCGGGGACTTGAAAGAAATCCAAATTGGGTTTAATATCTCTATACACGACATTGAGACCAAGGCTCATCAGTCTGAAAAGTTCCTGCACAGGGGAGACAAAGTAAAAATAGCCATGCGGCTAAAGGGCAGGGAAAAAGCCTTGGGCAATCATGCCAAAGAAAAAATAGAGCAATTCTGTAAGTTCCTAGACCAGAAAATACCCATTAAAACAGAGCGCGAGTTAAAAAGAGAGCCAAGGGGGTTCACGTTGATAATTTCAAAAAAATGAAAGCGAAACAAGCTATTCTAAAAAGGTTCAAGATAACCAAAAACGGAAAGGTGCTCAGAAGGCCAGTCGGGCAGAACCACTCAAGAGCTAAAAAGAGCGGTAATAAAATCCGAAAGAGCAGGAAGTGGGTTTTAGTTTCCAAGTGGGAGGCCAAGGCCATTAAAAAAATGGTCGGAAAGGTGAAATAAATATATGGTAAGAATAAAAAGAGGTACAAACGCCAATAAGAGAAGAAAGAATATCCTAAAGCTCACCAAGGGCTTTAAGTGGGGAAGGAAATCAAAATACAGGTTAGCCAAGGACGCGATGAAGCATGCCTGGAAATGGAGCTACCGAGACAGAAAAGTAAAAAAGAGAACCGCAAGACAAGGCTGGCAGGCGATAATCAACGGCTCATGCAGGCCATTGGGAATAACCTACAGCAGACTCATTGATGGGATGAAAAAGAAACAGGTTGTGATAGACAGAAAGATATTGGCGCAACTGGCCAAAGAAAACCCCGAGATATTCCAAAAGATTATTGAATCAGTAAAATAATCTAAAAGCACCCGCAAGGGTGCTTTTAGATTACTGCTCTTTTTCTATGAAAAATAAAGTCATCTGCTTTCTTTAAAATAGCCTGACTTTTATTATGAAACCTGTTTCTGCCGAACCTCTCGAAAGATCCCTTGAAATCCAGCCACTCATAACCCTCGTGCTCATGAGAAATCTTTACATCTTTTGTTTTTGCTTCTCCTAGAAAGAAAACAACAAGCTTGACCACTATCTTTCCGTCTAAAAACTCCTCGGAGTATTTTCTTGAGGCCTTGTAGAAATACTTTTCTCTTTCCCTGAATCCGTTCTTAATATCTATGTCTTTAATGCCGGCCTCCTCAAACACCTCTCTTTTGGCGGCCTCAACCTCCCTTTCTCCCTTTTCTATTCCTCCCTTGGGAAAATTCCAGTATCTCTGATTGTGCTTTAAAAGCAGATATTCAATTTTATTGCCCGGGCCTCGGTGAAACACCACTATCCCAGCCGCTTTCTTTACAGGCATTCTAATAGTTTATTTAATGAATATGTATTAACAATATCTTTTTTCTCTGCCCAGCCCCTTCTGGCCTGGGCTACCCCATACTCCATCAATTCCATTTGTTCTTTCTGGTGGCTGTCTGTATTTATTACCATTTTAACCCCTGCCTCCCTAGCCCGCCTTATATTAACGTCTTTTAAATCAAGTCTAAGGGGGTTTGAATTTATCTCTAAGATCGTCCCTGTTTCTTTGGCAGCTCTTAATATCTTGTCAAAATCAAGCAGAAATTCATCTCTTCTTTGAATCAACCTACCCGTAGGATGGGCGATGATATCAATATGAGGATTTTTCATTGCCCTGATTATCCTGTCTGTCATTTCTTCTTTTGTCATTTTCATTTGAGAGTGCACGCCGGCTATTACATAATCCAACTGGGAGAGGACACTGTCTTTGATGTCGCAGGTTCCATTAGTTAAGATATTTGTTTCGCATCCCTGTATAACCTTAAAGGAGGTAATCTTTTTTACAGCCTCTCTTTGTTTTAAGAGCTGTTTTTCATCTAAGCCGTGCTCTATTCTTAAAAACTTTGTATGGTCAGCAATACCAAGATACTCATAGCCCAAAGAATCAGCATAAGAAGCCATATCTTTGATTGAGTCTGATCCTCCGTCCCAATCAGAGTGGCAGTGCAAATCCCCTTTAATATCTTTCATTTCAACCAAGGAGGGCAGAGGAAAATTTAATTCCCCATGGTCTTCCCTTAATTCAGGGGGGATAAAAGGCAAACCTATGGCAGAATACACCTCTTTCTCTGTTCTCCCAGCTATCATCTTTGAGCCGCGAAAAACGCCATATTCATTAAGTTTTAAACCCTTTTCCATAGCTCTTAGCCTCGTCCTTATATTATGGTCTTTAGAGCCTGTAAAATACTGCAAAGCTGAACCATAACTTTTGGCGGGCACGATCCTTAAATCAATATCAAAACCTTCTTTCATTCTCACAGAAGCCTTGGTTGAACCCTTGGCCCAAACTTTCTCAACTCCCGGGAAATTGATAAAAGCATTAACCACTTTAGACGGAAAAGTGGAAACAATGAGAATGTCTCCGTCTCCGATTGTCTCTTTCATCCTCCTTAAAGACCCAGCCAGACTTATCTTCTTCACCTCTTTTAGAGATGCCAACCTATCAAATACATCTTTGACTGTGGGCATAATGTCGCCCAATAAAAATCTGCCTTTGTCCCTTTTGAGAAACTGAATACCCTCTAGGATATTCTTCTCTGTTTTTTCTCCAAATCCAAAAACGGGCGCTATTTTATGATTTTTAGCTGCTCTTTCTAAATCTTTAATAGACCTAATCTTCAGCTTTTGATAAAGAACCCTTGCCCTTTTTGCGCCTAAGCCTTCAAGGGCAGTTAAAGCATCTAAATCAATGGGAAGTTTTTTCTTGTATTCCTCGTAAATTCTGATAGTTCCTGTTTTAAGATATTCTTCTATTGCTTTAGCTATTCCTTCGCCAACTCCCGGGATGGTTTTTAATTTCTTTTCAGAATAAAGATTTTCAATATCTTCCTCCATTGATTCAATGCCTAAAGCAGCCCTCTCATAAGCCTGGGGCTTAAAAGCCACATTATCCATGGCCAGAAATCTGGCAATGTTAGAAAGGATTTTAGAGACTTCTTTGTTTCTCATTAAAGAGTTTGCGGGGTTTCAGATTGAAGGGGAAGCTCATGGATGTTGCGAGGTACCTTTGGATGCATCTCTTTTTTAATAGCAAAGATAAGGATAGAAGAAAGCAGGGTCCCCACTCCGGCGATAATGAATATAATTTCAAAACCAACATAAGCGAAAATAATCCCTCCGATAGCTCCTGTGACTCCGGCTCCCACCCCCAACAAGGTGCTGTCTAAACTACTCTCATAGGCTTCTTTGCCTTTATCGCAGTGCCTTATAAATATGGCGTAGGAAGAAGGGATAATCATTGCCATCCCTATTGCATGTAAAGCCTGAAATAAATATATGTGCCACGGGACAAAGGATATTAAGAAACCGAATGGAGACAGCCCGGTTATAATAATGCCGAAAAAGAAAAACCAGAAGTCGTCTTTTTCTCCGTGGTTTTTATCTAAATACCTGCCGATTGGAATTTGAAGAACAGACTTTACAATCCAATAGACCAGAGAGGAGAAACCAGCTATCTTAGCTCCTCGAGCTAAGTCTCCCGCAGCCACTCTTTCTAAAAGAAAGATGACAAAAATAGGGCCCAGTAGCCCCCAAGCGGCGTTAATAACCAGGTCCCAGTAGATGTAAGCTTTAATAACTCGGTTTATTCCCTTAAACATATTCTATATATTATAGCTCAAAAACTAGATAACAAAAAACCCCTTTTTGAGGGGAAGCTATTTTTTGTGAAACTTTTTAGATATTTGCTCTATTAGCTCCAGCAACACAGGATCATCAATCATTTCTCTTGCCTGCATCCACCACGGCTTTTCATCAACTTCCTTGTTCTGCGAATATTCAATAGCCTGCAGGAAATTCTCTAATCTGTCTGCCTGCTTGAAAAATCTGCCTTCCGGAGTTAGTCCCTGCTCATAATCCATCCACAGGTTGATCAGCTCATATCTTAATTTAGGTGCAAGGTTGATTGTCAGCTTCTCTAGGCCGGCTTTTTCCTTCTTGTGTTTTTTTTCAGCTATTCTTTGCTTTTCTTTCTTTGTAAACCTCGGCCACGTACTCATCAGTTTTTTTAGGTCTTTTTTGTTTTTGGGCAAAAGAGAATCATAGGGCGTTGCATCTCCGGCATAAATTTCGCATAAATCATGGACCAACGCTATCTTTAGAAGCCTCTCCATATCCAGCTTTTTCTTTGACCCTAGAATCCAGGCCATTAAAGCCGCCCTAAAAGAATGTTCTGCTATTGTTTCTGGATTTTTCACGCCCCTCAAAACCCAGCCCCTTCTCGGCATATCCTTGAGTTTTCCGACTTCATTAAAAAAATGCAAAAGGTTTTCCATGCTAGGCAGACAGATATTTAATCTTTTTAATCATATAGGTTGTATTAACGGGAGAGGAAACAACAACCATGTCTCCGGCCTTGTGGCCCAAAAGAGCCCTGCCAACAGGAGACTCATTGCTAATCCTTCCTAGAGAAGGATTTGCCTCCAAGGTTCCTGTTATAACAAACTGGTCTTTTTCTCCATCAACTGCCACAGTCACAATAGACCCTAATCCAATCTCTCTTTGCTTTTCTTTTGAGGGAGCGACAATAATCTGGTAATTTTTTAGAATATTCTCAAGCTCATCTATTCTTGAGCCCAAAAAACCAAGATCCTCTTGAAAATTAACAAACTCCAAATTTACATCCTCTGATTCAAGAAGCCTAGGAATATCGCCCTTTGTCTTCTTTAACTCTAAAGCTAAAAGGTTCTTATACTCTTTCTTTAGTTCCTCGTATTTCTTTTTTGAAATATAGAAAATCTTGTCTCCCATATTTTTTTAGTAAACTCATTGTATCTATAACAGAGTTTTTGTCAACAGCTTATAAAAGCAGAACCTGCCGATCTTCCTCTTCTTGCGAGAATATTTTTACAGTTCCATAAACTCCGTCATAACCCGGATTAATCTCTACCTTCCCCTCCCTTGATTTAATGACCCCCTCTGCAATGCGCAGAGAAGTACAAGCAGACATATCCTCAAAAGAAGCGTCTAGTAAAACCGCTAATTCGTCTCTAAAGTGAGCTATCAGATTATCATATTCTTTCTTTACTTTTTTAGACACCACGCCAACCCTCAAAGCTTCTGCTATTATTTCAGAAAGAGGAATCAAACTCTTAAAGGGCGTTCTTTTGGGGGGTAGGAATCCTTCCTCCCGATCAGCCAGTTCCTCCACTCTGTTTAACACCCCTATTGTCAGGGGTTTCCTGCAGACAGGGCAGATATTATTATGTTTTTTTGATTCTTCGGGGTCAAAGCGGACATTGCAAGCCCTGTGGCCGTCAAAATGATATTTCCCCTCCTCGGGAAAAAACTCGATAGTATAAAGCAGTTTTTTATTCTTAACGGCTTCAACTATTCCCTGGTAGCTTAATTCTGCGTCAAAGACATTGGCCTCTCTTGCAATCTTTTGAGGGGAATGGCAGTCGCTGTTTGATATTAAGGTCAAACGATCTAAATCAGAGAGCCTCCAATTCATGGCTGGATTAGAACTCAAGCCGGTTTCAACTGCGAATATGTATTTTGAATAATCCTCAAAACATTCTTCTATGGTGTCAAACCCTGACTTAGATCCAAACAGAGAAAACCAAGGAGTCCAAATATGGGCAGGAACGATTAAGCAATCGGGGCATATTCCTAAAACAATCTTAGCTAGCTCTTTGGCATCTAGCCCTAAAATGGGCCTGCCGTCTGCTTTTAGATTCCCTATAGTGGCCAGATAGGCGTTAATCTTGTCTACCACTTCAAATGAGGGGGCAAATACTATAATATGTATTTTCCTGACCTTTTGTTTTTTAGAATATATACAACTTATTTCTGAAGTTAATATGAAGCGGGTGTCATTGAACTTGAAGAGCCCTGGCTCTGCTGGTCGCAATTTCTCCTTCAATTCTTTCAGCCATTGGGGATGAGTAAAGTCCCCCGTACCCAATACTTTCACCCCTTTTACTTTCGCCCACTTACTTAAGCTTTCTACATCCATCGTACTCGAAGTGGCTCTGGAATACTTTGAGTGGATATGGAAATCAGCTACAAATTTCATATTATTAGCCCTCCATAATAATTCAATCTGTAAACAATTTCAGAACTAACAGATATTGTTTCCTCCCCCGAAAACCTGTCTAAAGATTTTTTCCCTTTATCCTGATAAGAAAGGGCCTTTTTCTTCAATTCGCATGAAGCCCCTATTCTGCAGTCTAATTTTAAAAGAGCTTCCTTAAGATATAAAGATGTCTTTTTGTCTGCGACATCTCCTGAATATCCCATGGCCCAAATTGGCTTAGTGTTAAAATACACAATTTCCTGTCCGATAATATTTTTTTTCCCAAGAAAGTATATATTCTGATAAAACCAATCTCCTTGAGAAAAAGTAAATTCAATTGAGGATTTTAGTCTTGGATTGTCCTCTGGAGCGGATTCAAAGGTATTGCGGCGGGCGCTTATAATAAAATCCTTTAATTCCTCTGGTTGGGCATTGGGAACATCTGCCTTAGGAAAGATGAACTTTGCGCCCTTTTTTAATATATCTTCAATAAGATCGGCAAGATTATCTTGAGAAACTAAGAATTTAGAATACTTCTTGTCTTTGAGAGCATCTAGCGGAAGCTCTACTTTTAAGATATTTTCTGCTGAGGGAATCAGCCACATATAGTTGCTAATATTTTGGGAAACAACATCAAAACACGCCAACAAAAGATACAGATCGGGACTAGGGTCAGCACCCCCCTCTGAAAACAAAGAGGAGGTTTGGTAATTCTTTTTTAGCTCTCTGATTTGAATAGAGATGCTCCTGCCGTCATAATACTGGCCTCTTTTTTTTACCACAAGATCAACTACGCTTTTATCTTCTGGTTCAAAAACAGTAAGCTGGCCGTTTGATCCCCTTGCCAACGCATCAATAACCCGAGCTCTGATTTTCTCTTTGTTATCTATCATAAAATATCCTAAAAAATTTAAGCCTTGTAAACAAAGTATCCCTCCCTTACTTTTTTCTTAACCTTTAACCCTACTTCTTTCCCTTTCTTCCCTATCTTAACTTCCTCGTGGTCAACCTGCATTGATGATACGGGTTGAGTGAAGTCAGTATCCTCTCCTCCAACTATCCTAATAGCATCTCCTTGTTTAAGGGGGGCTTTTAGTTTAACAACGGCAACATTGATTTTGGAAAAATAATGGGATATTTTTCCAATTGGTGTTTCTTTTGCCATATATTTTTGACCTTTACTATATTCTAGCATAAATCAAAAAATCCTGCCGAAGCAGGATTCTTTGAAGAGGGGAGAAGCTCTTGGTGTAGTCGGCTTCTACCTAAGTCCAATTCGGACATGTGAACCAGATTGCGCAATGAATCCTATGCACTAAGAGCTATTTTGTCCTTGAGGATTACCCTCACACCCCTCAGTTGCTATTGTAATATTTTAAGAAAGTATGTCAACACCTGCCTACAATATATATATTAGATCCTTCCTTCCATGTCTTTTCAACTTTAAATCCGGCTTTCCTGAATAACTCAACCAGCTCTTTTTTTGAAAAGCAGTGGAAATACCTTTCTGTAATCGTTTTTCGGCCAGAATTTTTCCATGGATAGAATATATCCTTAAAATCAAGTTTAGATCTGCCCAATATCTTCAACAGTGCATACTTTACCAATAACGCGGGGGCTTTGATGTCCCAGACCCTTAAAACAATTTTCCCGTCTTTTTTTAAAACTCGCCGAGCCTCTTTTAAAAACTCTAGTCTGATTTTAAGAGAGGGGATATGGTGTAAAACGCCTATACAGAACACAACATCAAAAAGCTCTTTTTTGAAAGGAAGTCTTAAAGAGTCTGCTATGTAAAACTTAACTTGGGGGAATTTCTGTTTTGCAATAGCTATTAACTTTTCTGAATTATCAACCCCAACATAATTTACATCTTTTAAAATGCCGGATAGAGCCCCGTTAGCACAGCCCAAATCCAAGACCTTTGCTCCTTTTTTGATGTATTCTAGGGGGAGAGAGAATTCTTCTGGCACCTTTGTTCTTGTACTTGAAAAATGCTCTGCAATCAGGTTATAATCAGCCCTAGTTTTGTCAATTAAGAATTCTGCGTATTCTCTTCTCATGGATTTATCTACAATAATACCACTTTTAATAAAAAACCAGCCTAAAACTCAAAAAGATCTGGCGGCTTTTAAGCGAAAGGCCTCAAAGAAGCTAAAAATTCCAGTAATCTCAAACATTGCGCTGTTAAGAGCCTACAGGGATTTTGGAAAAACAGACGAAAAGATTGAAAACATTCTAAGAAAGAGGCTGGTTCGGTCTTTATCGGGGGTGGTTATTGTTTCAGTTTTGACCAAGCCTTATCCCTGCCCGGGCAAATGCCTTTACTGTCCGACAGAAAAGGGAATGCCAAAATCATATCTATCTAACGAGCCTGCCGTAATGAGGGCTATTCTAAATGAGTTTGACCCCGCAAAACAAGTACTTAATAGACTAGCCTCCTTATATGCGCAGGGACACAATACAGACAAAATTGACTTGATTATTATTGGCGGCACTTGGTCATATTTTCCCAAAAAATACAAAGAGTGGTTTATTAAAAAGTGCTTTGAGGCAGCGAATCAAAGGACATCAAAAACTCTAGAACAAGCTCAAAAACTGAATGAGAAATCCAAACACAGAATTATCGGCATAACAATAGAAACCCGCCCTGACTACATTACCAAGAGGGAGGTGTTGCATCTAAGGGATCTCGGAGTGACCAGAGTAGAGCTGGGGGTACAAAGCATTTATGAAGACGTATTAAAATTGAACCTGAGGCAGAGCGGAACAGAGGATATAGTAAAAGCAACAAAGCTTTTAAAAGAGGCTGGCTTTAAGGTTTGCTATCATATGATGCCTAATCTGCCGGGTTCTGACTTAAAAAAAGACGAGGAAATGTTTAAAACCATATTTAATGATGAAAGATTTCAGCCGGATTTGCTAAAAATATATACTTGTGCTGTTTTAAAAGAAGCTCCTTTATATAAATTATGGAAAGAAAAGAAATATAAACCATATACTGAAAAACAGCTAATTGGTCTGTTAATAAAGATAAAAAGGTTTGTTCCATATTATTGCAGGATACAAAGGCTTACTAGAGACATCCCCTCCCAGAGTATTGTAGCTGGACCTGCCAAGATATCTAATATGCGACAGGTTTTAAAAAAGCAAAAGGGATTTGCCTGTAAGTGCATAAGATGCAGGGAGGTGAGAGGCGATTACAGACCAAAAGAAAAGCTGTATTTGTTTAAACAAGAATACAAAGCTTCAGGGGGAAAAGAAATCTTCTTGAGCTATGAGAACAAAACCAAAACAAGGCTCTACAGCCTACTTCGGTTAAGAGTGCTAAATGACGCTATTATAAGGGAGGTTCATACTTACGGACAGCTCCATCCTTTAAATAAATCTGCAGTTTCTCCCCAACATAAGGGGCTTGGGAAAAAACTAGTAAAAGAAGCTGAAAAAATTGCCACTAAATTAGGCTTTAAAAAAATAGCTGTAATCTCTGGGGTGGGAGCCAGAGAATATTATAGGCGATTGGGGTACAGACTGAAAAACACATATATGGTTAAGCCCCTCTCTTCACCCTTATCAGCCCAGAGCAAGGAATAATCTCTATCCCCTTTTTCTCCAGTTCATCTAAAAATAAGTTCACTCCAAGAGAATCAGAGGACATATGTCCGGCAATAACAATATTAACATTAGCTGCTTCTGCTTCTTTTTTATGCTCTTCTGAAACATGCATTCCAATAATAGTGCCTATTCCAGCATTGGCCATCTTTTCATAAAGCTTGGGGGAGCCTTCAGCTCCGCCCGTCACTTCAGTGATTGCAATCTTCCCGCATCTTGATTCAGGAGAGCCAGAGAATATCTTTGGCCCAACCCCTATTTTTGAGGCCTCTTTGTATTCTGGAATCTGCTTTAACGCTTTTATCAAATCTTCCAACTGATGAAAATAACTCTTTTCAATAAAATCCTTTAAAAACTTGGCGGCCATATTATCGCATACCGTATGCAAACATATTAAGTTTTGATTCATTAATCTGGCTGCGTCAATCGTCCTTTGATGATTCTTGGCATTAACGCCCCTGGCTACCTCTCCTATTGTTTGGTGCATTAACCCTTCTGCTACATTGATTGGAACGCCGTAGAGGTTTAAAACATCGCACTGGAGGCTCATAACGCCCGCTAGGTTGGCCAAAGCCTTCCCAAGGGGATGGTGGGAGATTATGAGGTCTATTCCTAACTCTTTTGCCATTAATATCTCTGCAGGGTCAATATCAATACCAACCATTGTTTTCTTAATATCCTTGTCTTCAGAAACATTCAGAATCCTAGTATCCGAATAGGGATTAACTAAGGACTCTTGGTCAAAGTCCTCCTTTTCCTGCAGTTTTTCATACTTCTCTTTTTTTCTGCTTAGCTCTTTTTCAACAAAATCCCTGCCCCTAAGGTCAGCGTCTATTCCCATTTTTAGAGCTAAATCAAATATGTCTTTTATTTTCATTGTTTTTTTACAAACTGCGCCAAAAGTCCGGCAATTGATTCTTTCTGTTTTTGAGGGTCAAATACCTCTTTGCGAATCTTTGCCTTCGCTAATCTTATATATTTTCGGATGGATTTAGGCAGGTTATGTTTTGACATGGTCTTACTCTATACTAAAAGGGGATAAAATTCAATGAAAAAGCTCAACACGATGGCTGAGCTTATTTATATCTTCCCTTTCGGGATATGCTCTAATATCCGGAACACAAGGCGGTGTCCCGGATACCGCGGGTTAGACAGGTCATTGCTAAGGTGGAGGGAGACCTTACCTGCCTTTGAGAAAAGGCGGAGGGGACCTTTTCTATATGCCCGCGAGAATGCTCTAATTTCCTTATACTTCTTTAGCGTTTTTGTGTCAATATCTCTTTTACAACCTCTCGGTCATCCCAGTGGATTTTACCAGAGGGTAGAAACATTAATTGTTCAGTTCCTTTTCCTAAAATTAAAACGATGTCATTGTCTTCGGCAATATCTAGAGCCTTCTTTATTGCTTCTTTCCGGTCTAATATCTCAAACCCGCAGAAATTATCTATTCCTTTTTTAATATCTTTAATAATGTCTTCTGGGTTTTCATTATAAGGGTCTTCATTGCACAAAATGACAATATCAGAATGCTGGCTAGCTATTCTCCCTAAAACAGGCCTTTTCCACTTATCTCTTCCTCCGCCAGCAGATCCGAAAACAGAAATGACGCGCTTATGAGACATTGCTTCTACTGCTTTAAATACCTCCTCATAAGAATCGGGCGTATGAGCTAAATCAACAATGATCTTATACGGCTTTTCGGCCATTAATTCCATTCTTCCAGGTATGCAGGAAACCTTTTCTAGGGCTCTTTTGCAGGTATTTACATCAATGCCCTCTGATTTTGCAATAGAAACTGCAGCGAGCGCATTATAGATATTAAAATTACCTAAGAGTTTTAAATTAAAATCTACACCTTCTATTGAAAAGCCCCCACTTTTTAGGCAAGCATAAACAATATCTGCTCCTTGTTTTTTAGTACTGAAAAAAAGCTTGTGCTTTGCTCTGAATTTTAAAAAATACGGCGCATTGTCGTCGTCTATATTTACAATATGGCAGTTTCTTGTTGTTAAAAAAAGCTTTCCCTTGCAAGCCCTGTAATTTTCGAATGAACCGTGCGCTTCAATGTGCTCTGGCTTTAAATTAGTAAAAACAGCTGTCTTAAAATCAATGAACTTGTGCCTGAACTGCTTTATCCCCTCAGAGGTGACTTCAATAATGGCATAATCGCATTTTTGAATTACTGCCTGCTTTAAAAACTTCTGGATGGCAAACCTGCCCGGCATTGTCATGTGGTAAGGATTTAATATCTCTTTATCTGCCACCCTAATAGTGGCAGAGGTCATCCATGCTATTTTAAATCCCGCCTCTTCTAAAATCTTACCTATTAAAATCACTGTGCTGGACTTTCCCATTGTCCCTGTTATGCCAATGACCTTTATCTTGTAGCCAGGGAATCCATATAAAAGGGCTGACAAAAGAGCCAGTTTAAAATGGTAGATAGAGAAAACAAATTTTGGAATAATCTTCTTTATATTCATCCCCCAAGTGTTTTTAAGGCAAGCCTTACTCTTTCCTGCGGATCGCGAGCAGAAACCTTGGATAGAGCATCTTTAGCCTGCTGTTTTGAAAAACCCAAAGAAACAAGGGTGTCTACGGCGTCATCTCCCGAGGTCTTAATATTTTTTATCTTTCCTGTCAGTTCAAGTATTATAGAAAGGCCCTTCTTTTGACCGATACCGGAAATGCCGGCGAACATGGACTCATCTTGGTTTAGTATTTTTTCTTTCAGACTATTTAATGTTCCCAGGGAAGCTATTTCTACTGCAGCTTTGGGCCCTATGCCACGGATGTCATTTAATATCTCAAAAAACTCTAACTCGTCGTAAGCGAAAAACCCGTACAGGTTCTGGGATGTCTCCTTTATATCCTGGAAGCAGAATAATTTGAGGTTTTGTCCGGTTTCTGGTACTTTTAATATGGACTTTTTAGATAAAAAGACCTTGTATCCTATATCATTCACACCTAGAATGACGAACTTATCCCTTTTTAATATTATCTTGCCCTGCAAATAAGCAATCATATTTATTCATCTTAATGGATTTTAAACTAATTTCAAAGTTCCAAGCGACCGGAGACCAGCCAAAAGCCATAAAAGAGCTGTTGAATAATCTTGGGAAGAGGGTCAAAAACCAGGTGCTTTTGGGTGTGACGGGATCCGGGAAAACCTTCACCGTAGCTTCGGTTATTGAAAAAATACAAAAGCCTGCTCTGATAATCTCGCACAATAAAACCTTATGCGCCCAGCTCTATCAAGAGTTCAAAGATTTTTTCCCAAACAACGCTGTCCACTATTTTGTCAGTTATTACGATTATTATCAACCAGAAGCATATATTCCTCAAAGCAACACGTATATTGAGAAAGACTCAAAAGTGAATGAAGAGATAGACAGATTAAGGCATTCGGCTGTCCAAGATTTGGTCCTGAAAAAAGACACTATAATCTGCGCCTCGGTTTCTTGCATATATAATTTAGGAGACCCCGCTGATTACAGGATGGTTTCTTTTAAGATAAGGGCTGGGCAAAAGATATCCAGAAGAGATTTTATCTCAAAACTAACAGACCTGCAATACCAGAGGAATGACATGGATTTAAAACCGGGAACATTCAGGGCAAGAGCAGAGATTGTTGAAATATGTCTTATAGCGGGAAAAGAGACACTAAAAGTAAGTTTTTCAAATAATGGGGTTGACACGATATCTCTCAACTCAAAGAGAGTAGTGAGCTATGAGCTTTTTCCTTCCCATTTTTGGGTGACTCCCCAGGAGAAACTACAGCTTGCTGTTTTGGATATAAAAAAAGAACTAGATGAAAGGATTTCTTTCTTTAAAAAACAGGGCAAGCTTATTGAAGCCCAAAGGATTGAAGAAAAGACAAATTATGATTTAGAAATGCTCCGAGAGACAGGCTATTGCCATGGCATTGAAAATTATTCTAGGCATATGGAGTTCAGAGAACCGGGCAAAGCTCCATACACTTTAATAGACTATTTCCAGCATTTTCACAGAGATTTCCTAGTCTTTGTTGATGAGTCGCATATGACCCTTCCTCAAATAAAGGCAATGGCGATACAAGACAAAGCAAGAAAACAAACTTTAATAGATTTTGGCTTCAGGCTTCCTTCTGCAATAGATAACAGGCCCCTAACATTTAAAGAGTTTGAAGGGAGGCAGAGGCAAAGTATTTATGTTTCTGCCACTCCGGGGGAATATGAGAGAAGGTTCAAAATAGTAGAACAGCTAGTCAGGCCTACAGGTCTCCTAGAACCACCTATTGAAATAAGGCCCAGTAAAGAGCAGATAAAAGACCTAATAAAAGAAATTAAAAACAATGACGGTAGAGTCTTGATTTTAACCCTGACCAAAAGACTATCTGAAGCTGTGGCTGAATATCTATCAGAACAGGGGATCAAGACACAATACCTCCACTCTGAAATAAAAACATTAGAAAGGCCCCAGATATTGAACGATTTCCGGGCAGGCAAATACGATGTTTTAGTGGGCATCAATCTCTTAAGAGAGGGGCTAGACCTGCCAGAAGTCAGCCTAGTTGCCATTTTAGACGCAGACAAAGAGGGGTTTTTAAGGGACCGAACAACTTTAATCCAGACTATGGGCAGAGCGGCCAGGCATATTAAGGGCAGAGTCATTCTTTATGCAGATAAAACAACCACTTCTATGGAATCTGCTATTAGGGAAATTGAGAGAAGAAGAAAAATACAAGAAGAGTATAATAAAAAACATAACGTTATCCCAGAACAAATTAAGAAAGATATTAGGGGGTGGGGGTTTAAAAAAAGCATTGAATCAGAATTATGGATTGTAAAAGACAGAAAGATTCTTGAAGGAGAAATGCAAAAAGCCGCCCAAGATTTAAACTTTGAAAGAGCGGCTGAAATAAGGGACTTAATTAAAAAACTCAAATAGCGTCTATTCTGGACAGGAATTCCTGAAACAGCTTCTCTGGGAGATTTTTTACTCTTTTTTTCCTCTTTTTTACCTTTATTGGCTTTTTCTTTTTAACCATATTATGCTGCTATTGCCTTTAATCTTTTATCTACTTTATCAAACTGCGCTCTCCACTTTTCCTCTTTCAACTCAAGTTGTTTTTTAGCATACCCAGCAATTAACTCCCCTCTCTTCATTTGGATTCTTTCCAATAGCTCTCTAGCTTTTCCAGTAAACCTGCCCCCGCCGTACCTGCTTGCTCGCAAAAAAGAGGCGGTTTGTTTTTCACTTAGCCTGAAAAAAGCGGCCACATCTTTTGCAATATCCCAAAGCGACTTAATCTTTCCCTCAAATTCTTTAGCTGCTCTTTCATCCTCAAATAACCAATTAAACTCTTTACCTGCTCTCTTTGGAGCTTCTGGCGCAATGGGCGTAGAACTCCTCACGGCTTCGCGGAGAGCCTTCATTTTTCTTCCCATCCACATTGCATGCCCTGTTTGGTAGTCAGCGTCCATCCTCTTTTTCACAACAGCTTTTATGGCTTCCTCTATTCTCTGCTGTCTTTTTCCGCCTTGTTCTATAAAATCTTTTTTTGAATCAAACTCGGTATATCCTGACGGCCCGTATATCCTGAATCTTTTTCTAAAGATTCCCTTCCTTTTTGTTTCATACGGCCTGCATCCTTCGCTTAAATACTGGTAAAATGCTTCCTCTGGCATAGGAAAACCCTTTTTTTCCATATCCTTTCTTTTTTCCTCCATTGCTTTTTCAAATCCTGCAACATCTTTGTATTTCTTTCGTTCTTTTTCAGAAAGGCCTGAGTCCCACGCCCTCTTTATCCCTTCTGCTTTTATACCTTCCCTGGCTGCAGCCTCTTTTTTGGCAATATTTTCTTTTGAGAAAAATTCGGCTTTTGTCGTTATCTTTGCTCCTTCTTTTTCAGCTTCAATATGAGCTGCAACCCTGACCTCCCGTCCCAAATTTCTACCATTTAGCTCTTTTATAAGCCCTTGGAGCTTTTCCCATTTGATATCAGCGAGCTCTCGGCTGGCAATAGAAAACTCCCCTGGCTTAAGTGCAACGAGATCCATCAATTCTGTGTATGTTCCAACAACAGCTCCCTTCAAAGCATCCTCTTTGCTCTCTTTCGGCAGCACCTCTTTTGCGGTTTCGGGCTCGCTTGCTTCGGGCACTGCTTCCTGTTTTTCCGGCTCTAACTCTGGAGCCGGCGCTTCTGTTTTTGGGGCAATGTTCTCTTTTACGGGAAAGATGTCTTCATCTAATCCGGTGATGCCTGCGTCAACCACTTCTTTTATAATTCTCTCGGCGCCCTCTTTGTCGTCAGGCTGAATAGAATCAATAAGAGTGTTCTTTGGGGGTATAGAAGTGTCGTCCGGTTCTAGCACAAAAGCCTCATCTTTTCCAATAACCCCCTCTTCTCTTAGGGTCTTTTCGGCGCCCTCTTTGTCGTCAGGCTGAATAGGGTTAATGGGAGCGCCTCTCTCGGGTTCAGGGGGAGCGAGACTATCTGGTTTTAATACAAATTCTTCATCTTCCCGAGGAATGTTTTCTTTGGGAGCCTTCTCTTCGGACGCACCTATAACGAGACCGCCTTCTACAGGGATTCTCCCGTCTTCGGGATTAAGAGTACCTGGTTTATCCGGCGTTGGGGGCGGAGAAACATCAATTACTACATCATCCTCTTCTCGGAGTTCCACAGGGAGCTCCTTTTTAATAATGCCTCTTTGAGGTTCTTTTTCTGTCATATTATTTTATTATATCTTTTGCAAAAGAAAAGGACAAGCTCTTGCTTTTTAGATAAAGCTGTGTACAATACCTAATATATATGGCAATAATAAAATCGGCAAAAAAGGCTCTCCGACAGAATATAAAACGCAGAGCCAGAAATACTGTTTATAAAGAAAGCCTGAAAGACCTTATACGGGAGTTAAAATCTTTGATTGAAAAAAAAGACTTGCAGGCTGCAAGAAATCTTTTACCAAGAGTTTATAAGGCGCTAGATAAAACTGCTAAGGTTGGCGTTATTAAAAGAAACGCAGCTGACCGCAATAAATCCAGACTGACTAAGTTAATTGATAGAACTAAGTAAGAGCTCCAACCCCATCTCTGGGTCAAGCTTCCCTGTTTTAAAAGCTGAATCTGCCCGGAAAATATCTTGGTAGATTTTTTTTAAGTCTTTGAGCTGAAATTTCTGACATTGATAATAATTCTTTCTAGCAACAAAAGGATTGAGCTTTGTTTTTTTAACAATAGCAGAATAATCATTATTCTTTAGAACTAACTCTTTAACCATTAAAAGATTCCTAAACTGGTAGGCTATCATAGAAAGCAGTTGGAAGGGAGAATCACCTTCGCTAATATGTAGAGTTAAGAGATTTAGCGCTTGTTTTTTATCTTTTGACGCAATGGCATCTATTGTTTTAAATATAGCTAGTTCGATTTTTGCCCTGACCAAAAACTTAACATCAACCGAAGTTATTTTCTTTTTATAATTAGCCAGTTTCATTATTTCGTTCGCAATTCTCCATGAATCATTTCCAGTGCGAGAAAAAAGAAGTTGGGGAACATCAGCATCAAAACTGCAATTAAATCTTTGAAACTCCTGTTTTATCCACTCCAACATCTGAACGGGAGACATTCGTTTAAACTCTTGCACATTTTTTATGCCTTTAACGTCGGCTTTTTTCACTGCCGAATCCTCATAAACAATGATAATATCTTCAGATTGCGTTAAGTCTTTAACCATTGCTAGAAATCTATCCGAAAAAACATTCCTTAAGACAATAAGTCTGTTCTCTTTAAAGAGTACCAAGGTCAGAAAACAGGCTTTAATTTAGTGTTTATGGATAGCCTAGACGGCTTGCAGGACAAAGTAAAACAGATTTCAATATTTAAAGAGAACAGACTTATTGTTTTAAGGAATGTTTTTTCGGATAGGTTTCTAGCAATGGTTAAAGACTTAACGCAATCTGA
>JAHIEB010000074.1 GCA_018894075.1 Patescibacteria group bacterium
CTTAGACGAGCTTCCTATACAGTTTGAGAGAGGCGGGAACGAGCTTAAGTTTTTTGAAACCTTGACCAAAAGTCTGGCTAACGCTTCCTCGGGCTTAGTAATGACCTATCTTCCCCAGATGGACTGTTTAATCAAAGAGGGCTGGGAAGAGGTGTTTGAGAACCCGGAGTTTAGTGAAAAATCGTATTTAGACAGATTTATTCACGAGGTGGGGCTTTTAGAGGATAATATGGACAAGATCGCCGGTTTAGTAGAAGGCAAGATTAATGTCTTTATTGGAGAGGAAAACCCATCTTCTTCCGAAGAGTTCAGCCTCATTATTACAAGAAGCAGATTTCCCAATAACGAGAGGGGAGTGGTCGCAATCTTCGGGCCTGCAAGAATGCAGTACCAGAGGAATATATCCCTGTTGCAATCAATGTTAAAATTATTAGAAGAATTTTAAAATGAAGGAAAAAACAATAGAAGAGTTAAAAAAACAAGTCGAGGAATATCTAAACGGCTGGAAGAGAGAAAGAGCAGACTTTCTCAACTATAAGCAGGAGGAGATGGAAAGAATAGCAGGCTTGATGAAATATGCTAGTGAAGAAATGACTCTGCGGATTCTCCCTGTGATGGACAACTGCCTGACCGCTGAAAAGAACATTCCAAAGGAATTGAAGGAAGACGAGCACGTCAAAGGTCTTCTGCAGATACACCAGCAAATGAGGGCATTATTAAAGAGCAGAGGCATTGAGGAAATAGAGGTTCTTGGCAAAACGTTTGATCCTAATTTCCACGAAGTAGTTAAGGAGGTGGAAGGCCCTGATTCCCAGGTTATTGTAGAAGAAGTTCAAAGGGGGTATTTGATGCAAGGCAAAGTAATTAGACCAGCAAAAGTAATAATAACAAAATAATATGGCAAAAATAATCGGCATAGATTTAGGAACAACATTTAGCGCAGTAGCTATAATGGAGTCAGGCACTCCGCGGATTTTAGAGAACAAAGAGGGCATACGAACAACTCCCTCTATCGTCGGCTTAACTAAAGCAGGAGAAAGATTGGTAGGCACCTTAGCTAGAAGACAGCAAATTACAAATCCGACCAACACAGTATATTCTGTTAAAAGGCTTATGGGAAGGAGATTTTCTGACCCAGAAGTGCAAAAAGACAAAAAGCTTCTGCCTTATGAAATGAGAGAGGCTCCCGATGGAGGCGTTGAAGTGAGGATTGGAGAAAAATGGCACAAGCCAGCTGAAGTTTCTGCTATGATTTTACAGAAATTAAGGCAGGATGCGGAAGAAAAGCTTGGAGAAAAGATTACATCAGCTGTGATTACCTGCCCGGCCTACTTTGATGATTCTCAAAGAAAAGCCACTAAAGTAGCTGCCGAGATAGCCGGTTTGGACGTTAAGATGATTCTAAACGAACCAACAGCCGCGGCTTTGGCTTACGGTTTAACTAAGCAAAAAGGCCAGCAGATTCTAGTTTATGACTTTGGAGGAGGAACATTTGACGTATCTATTCTGGATATAAGGAAGGATCCTGATACCGTAGAGGTGGTGGGAGTTGGGGGAGACACCCATTTGGGAGGAGATGACTTTGACCAAAAAGTAATGAATTGGATCATTGACCAGTTTAAGAAAGACTACGGTATAGACTTGTCAAAAGACGTTCTTGCTTTGCAAAGAATAAAGGAATCGGCAGAAAAAGCAAAAATTGAGCTTTCTACTGCTTTAGAAACAGAGATAAATCTTCCTTTTGTCACTTCTGACGCTTCTGGACCAAAGCATATGCTATACAAGATGACGAGAGCTCAACTGGAAAACCTTGTAAGGGAATACTTAGACCGATCAATTAAATTAGTTGATCAGGCCTTAAAGGATGCCAAGCTTTCAGCCAAGGATATTGAAGAAGTAATTTTAGTCGGAGGCCAGACCAGAATGCCTGCAATTCAGGAGGCTGTAAAGACCTACTTTGGCAAAGAGCCCAACAAATCAATCAATCCGGATGAAGTAGTTGCTATTGGAGCCGCAGTTCAAGGGGCCATAATGGGCGGAGATGCCAAGGAGGTTCTTCTGCTTGACGCAACCCCTTTGTCTCTGGGGATTGAAACTTTTGGAGAGGTAAATACCGTATTAATTTCCAAGAATACCATTTATCCTGCTTCAAAGACCCAAACATTTTCCACAGCAGCTGACAACCAGACATCTGTTGAGGTTCATGTCCTGCAAGGGGAGAGGCCGATAGCAAAAGACAATAAAACTCTAGGCAGATTCATATTAGACGGAATTCCTCCTTCAGCTAGAGGCATACCCCAGGTTGAAGTGACCTTTGACATTGATTCAAACGGGATATTAAACGTGTCTGCCAAAGATAAAGCCACGCAAAAGAGCCAGTCCATCCGCATTGAAAGCTCAATCGGAATGTCAAACGAGGAAATTGAGAAGATGAAGAAGGAGGCAGAAGTTCATGCCGAGGAGGATAAAAAGAAAAAGGAGTTGATTGATGCAAGAAACCTGGCCGATAATTTAATATACACCTCTGAAAAATCCCTAAAGGATGCCGGAGATAAAGTAAAAGAGGATGTAAAAAAGGAAATCCAGGAAAAAACTGATGCGTTGAAAAAGGCCAAGGAAAGTGATAATATGGAAGACATTAAAAGCCGAATTCAGGAACTGTCTTCAACAATTCAGAAAATAGGGGCTGATATGTATAAAAAGCAGGGCCCCGAAGAAGGAGAGATTAAGGAGAAAAAATAATGACAAAGAACTACTATGAGGTCCTGGGAGTGGAGAGAGGTGCCACCCAAGAAGAGATAAAAAAGGCATTTCACACTTTGGCCCATAAACACCATCCTCATAAAGGAGGCGATGAAAAGAAGTTTAAAGAGATAAACGAGGCATATCAAATCCTTTCTGATAAAGAGAGAAGGGCGCAGTATGACCAGTTCGGCCAGACATCTGATGGAGGAGGGTTTGACCCCAGTTGGTTCTGGGGAAAAGGCTCTAACAGCCAGTCAGAGTTTGATTTCAATGATTTGGGGGATATATTCGGAGATATGTTCGGTTTTTCTCAAAGAGGACAGCGAAAGAAAGATGTTCGCAGGGGTTCGGATATAAGGATTGAGATTGAGATTCCCTTAGAAGATACGATAAAGGAGACTAAGAGAGTTTTTAGCATAAAGAAGATTATCTCCTGTAGCCGCTGCCAAGGTATTGGAGCAGAGCCTGGAGCTAGTGTTTCAGAATGCTTTTCTTGCAGAGGGTCGGGTTATGTTCAGCAGATAAAGCGGACTATTCTCGGTTCATTCACCCAATCAGTTATTTGCCCTGAATGTAAGGGAGACGGCTTGAGGCCTGAAAAGCCCTGCAATGTCTGCAAGGGAGAAGGAAGGATAAAGGGAGACGAAGATATTGAACTGGTAATTCCAGCTGGCATTGATACCAACCAGTCTATGAAAGTGTTTGAAAAAGGAAACGCGGGACGCAGGGCTGGAAAAACAGGCGATTTATATGTTAGAGTAATTGTTAAACCCCACCCAGTATTTGAGAGAAGGGGGGATGATTTATTCAGCACAAAAAACATTAGTTTCAGCCAGGCAGCTCTGGGAGGAGAGGCGGATCTGCAATTATTGGACAAAACTGACATTCTCTTGAAGGTTCCAGCTGGAATTGATTCAGGAAAGGTTTTGAGGATTTCAGGAAAAGGAATCCCGCACTTTGGGGGATACGGCAGGGGAGACCTGTATGTGGAATTAAAAGTCAAAACTCCTGCAAGGTTATCAAAAAAACAAAAAGAGCTCTTAGAAAAGCTTAAAGAGGAGGGGATGTAAATCCCTTGAGCCCCCGTAACTCAATTGGTAGAGTAGTTCCCTTTTAAGGAAAAAGTTCCGAGTTCGAGTCTCGGCGGGGGCACATTATTGCGTTTATTCCTTTGATGATGGGAGCCATTAAATAGTGTCAATTCTTATCAAGAGCCACCTTTTAATTGAGGCGGTTAATTATAGGAGTTCTTGGTATAGTGGGTTTAATCACAGACCTTGTTAGAAGGAAAAAAGTAGCAAAATCAGGGTTATCAAAATAGATTCCATTTTGGGTTGAGTCCAAATTCAATCTGTGCGGGCGAGCCTACTTAGTATATAAAAATAAAAGTAAAATAGGGATACTACCCCCCATGGCTAAAAATATTACAATTACACCAAATAAAATTAGTTTAGGCCAAATTCTAACCACTTGTACCACAATTTTGGTTTTTTCTCTTGCTTTGATTACTTATTTTCAAAATCAAGAAGCCCCTGCATTTTTTTCTTACATAATATTTTTGTTTATAATATTACCCTTTTCGGTCGAATCTACTCTTGTGTGCATTTATAGCGCTTCTGGTAAACACGAAAGAGCGGTCAACGTAACTTTAATACTTTGCTTCATTGCGCTCTTACTATCATTGGCGATGCTTTTCCTTTACAATATTCTTCCAATATTTTTTTCTAAATATGTTTTATACATAGTATTGGGCGGGTTAGCCGTGGCGGGAATAATTTTTAGGCTTATAATGAGCGTACTAAGTGTTTCGGCTGAAATATACAAAAGGAGTTGGCAATCAGAACTTAGCAAATGTTTTTATAAATTAAACCAAAAAATAAAACAAAATAAACAGAGTCTATCTCGTATCGTTTATGTCTCAGATAGCCCAGTATTCAAAAGCATAATTGAGGAGAGTTTAGGCGGGACAGACTGGATAAGCTCCTCAGCTATTTTAAATGGGTCTTTGTTTTTAACCAATGAGAGCGTAGTAATTATTTTTATCAACCCGGAGGAAGACTTTAAAAAAATCATCGAAGGTTTTGAGAAAAAAAATAATAAAATCGTTGGCATTATTATAATAGATTTTAAGTTATCAAAAAACCAGAGAATATCTCTTGACCAGTATGTAGATATAATCGAAGAATGTATAATAGACTAAACTACTAAAAGAGACTCAACTTTTAAGAGGATTCCCTCTAGGGATTGAACGTCAGACAACCATCTCAAAGTTCGAAAATCGTCCCATCTAGCGAGCAACTAAAAGTCGCTTTTATATTTTAGGCAATTTTTTAATAGAATGGAAAAAGATATTAAATAAATAAAAATATGCCTCTCATAGCAATATCTATTGTCATATTAGCCATCATTATTACAATAGGCGTAATTTATATAGTAAAAAGTAGGATGAGATATATGAGGAAAGAGGCGGAAAAAGAAAATAAACTAATGTTCTGGATTGGAATAGCAATAGTAGCAATAGCAGTAATATTTTTTTTAACAGCGACAGAAGAAATGGAGAATAAGATGTGGGCTGTTCCTATTTGGATAATGGGGATAGGATTAATCGCTGGTTCGCGATATAGACTCCTGAAGTAATGATTTTTCTTTAAGATTATTCACAACACGGGTTTTAATTTTTTTTTCTCTCTAATCTCGGTTCCGACAACATCCACGATGCGGAGCCCCCCTTACTGAACCCAAAAACCAAAAATGTGTGAAAAAAAGATTTCTGCGCATTTCGCAAAGTGGCATTAGACAATTTTACCCGCCAAGCCTGCGATGAGATTCTTCACATATTCAGGCTTTTCCAGCCATTTAACCTGGATAAAAGGCCTGTCTAGCTCAAGCGTGTCAAAATTTCTATCGTAGTTATAGTCCAAGGAGTCTCCTTTTTTAAGGATGTTCAGGATGTCTTGAAACAGCCTGACGTCGTAGATACCCTCAAAATCAAGCTCAATGTCCTTCCGGGGAGGATCCTTGTAAATCACTCGCCGGTCTGTGACAACAAGAGAAGCTTTTATATTAACTAAAAAAAGCCTGTTGCGGAATGAATGCTTGGGAGTAAAAGTTTCTATTACTTTTTCTCCCTCTCTTAAATGTGTTTCATCAAGCATACTTTTTAATTTTACCTCTTTTCTTAAATACAACATTAAAGCCGCGGGGTTGTCAAGACCTGTTGACTTTACGGGCTCTTTTTAATATATAGAACTAGTGTTCTTTTCATATCTTCTATAAGGAGATCTCTATGCTCAACCGCGGAATCATTGCAGCAACAGTCGTTGTTTTGGCGAGTCTTTTTTTCTCGCTTGGCTTTCGTACTCCCGAGCCAAAGCCCCTTTCTGTCAACATTAACTTTGTCCCTGCGCAAGCAGGCCAGCCGGGATGCCTGCAGTTTCGCGTAGCTGACGCAATGGGCTTTCAGACCATTGTCTTTACGGACAAATGGTTTGACGGAACCCTGGACCTAGTTGAGGCAACAACAAAAACCAATGAGAAAAAGCATGTGACGGCTTTTCATGAAACCGTTCTTGGCGATAGGATTATCAGCTGGGGAGATTTTGAAACCCTTTTCAAGCAAGCAAGAACCCAAGTGGCCAAGCCAAAATAGGGGAGTGAGAGGCTCATGCAAACGCATGAGCTTTTTTATTCCCAATATATTTGAAAAATTACAGGATTCGCTGTATTATGCATAACTGTTAGGGCTCGTAGCTCAGCTGGCAGAGCACACGCATGGCATGCGTGGGGTCAGGGGTTCGAATCCCCTCGAGTCCACTAAGAATAACTTTTTATCGTCGCAGTCCACATTTTGTACCGCACAAACGTTCTCTCTATAAAATCTTGACATATAGATTAGAAGGTTATATATTATATTCAGACTAAAGCACCTTGAAATCATGGTTCAGAAATATGAGGCGAGCGTTTTGTTCCGTTAAAAACGGAGTAAACCTCTCGTCTCATGTGAGACAGACGTATCTCCGGAATCGTATGTCCGAACACAGGTCGTCCCGAGATAACATCGAGGGACTAACAGTGAAAGGGTTGAACATGAAGAAATGGACAGAGATTGAGACCGGCAAGACACACAGCGCTTTCCAGCACATCATGGTAGCACTCGGCGAAAAAGCCGATGGTGTCGTGGATCGCATCAACACCGATCCCGCATTTGCGAAGCGCCTCGCGGCCTACGCAATTAACGAAGACCTTGAGCCGGTGTTATCCCCGATACGCGCCCAGCAGATCATGGGCAAGAACTTCTTTGGATTTGAGGAAGCCGTCGAGCACCTCGGCATCAGCCCGACTTGCCGGCAATTTGTCGCCCTTTGGAGGATTCCGTTCACTGAGGCAGTGCTCCAGCAGTGCACGGATACGCACATCCTCGTGGCTGTTTTCCCGCTCTCGATTCTCGAGATTCGGGGCAAGGACTCCACGCTGTTCCACAGGCAGGAATGGTATGACGAAGAGTCCTTCGCCAGCGAGCGTGGTGAAGTGAACTGGCGATTGGTCCGCAAGACCCCGGTTGGCAACTCGCTCTCCTATAATTGGTCCGATCAGCAGGCACTTATCAGCAAGGACGACGAAGTGCCCACGGCTCAAGTGATGGTCTACACCATCATCGGCCACTTCCTCGCCACCGGCGAACGTCTGTTCGAGAAAGTCTATGTTCACACATCGAGCGTCGACTCGGATGGCGGCCACGTCTCTGTCGGCGGCTTCCTTGCGAGGGGTCTCTACGTCAGCAACGGCTGGGTCGGCAGCTGCGGCGACTGCTTGGGCATTGCGTCCGCCAGGAAGTTCAACTAAATCTTGAAGACTTGAGAGCTTGACACTCTTGAGCCCTTGAGCCTTCGGGATATTTTTTCGCTGGAGGCTCTTTTATTTCCACATTTTAGATGTTTTAGGTACACCCACATACCAGGATGGTATTGCTTCTTGCTCGAAACCGCCATATGTTGTGGCATTGCCAGTAGCTATTGACAAGGATATAGATGTATGCTAAGGTAATATCAGATCTTTTTCTGAGTGTCAGCTGGTCAGGTCCGGACAGAGGTGCCGGAAAAGAAGATTCAAGGGTTTTCGCTTGCTTTAGGGCTACGAGCGAGAATAAAAGAACCAGAATCTTTGAGAGCCACCTGCCCCACGCGATGTGCGTGGGCAAAGGCTCAAATTAGCCCATTATCATTGATTGGGTCCGTGTTCGCGACACCGACCAACAAATCCAGCAGGCGCTCGCGTAGGGCGACTCGAGAAATCTCACCTAGAGTACTCAAGTCGCCCCTTTTTTTTACATCTGCCTAATAGAGATAGCCCCAGGTGTGAAGTTTATCAGAATCTGAATACCATTTAAGGCCGATATCAGTCCTATAAAACATATTCTGCAGGATAATGTTATTTAACCTGGAATACACTTGCTTTCTTGCATCATCAACAGTTGACCCGGATGCAGTGGCAACCAGCACATATCCTGTCTCGCCGGCAATGCTCCAAGTTCCATTGATCATTTTAACATCTCCTAGGTGCATACCGTCCAAATTGCCTTTTTTAAAGATTATTGACAGGTCTTTGTAAATAAAGGCTTCTGTTTTGTCATCAAACGGAAATGGCGGGACGGCAAGAACCACGCCGATCTGGAATCCCTTTTTAGTCTTTAATTCAACTAACTCCTTTTTTGCAAGCTTGTATAAGAACTCTCCCCAAGGGGTTGTTGTTCCCTCCATCTGAATGCTAATTGTGGGGTAGCCGAAGCGGCACGTCCATTCTAAAGGGTAGATCCCTCTGACGTTTGCAATGCAGTTAATATCAATATATCCTGCATAACCAGATTTGATAAGCTCTGGCTTTATCTTCTCAAGTGTGTTTCGAAAAATAGCATTTGAAGGAGACCAAAACATTACTGTTCCCATTTCACCGGTGTATGGGCCGATGTCTCCCGGGAAAAGCTTTTTATGCTCAAAGTTTATACAGACAGGGTAAGTGAAATCCAGCCCATTAAAAAAAGCGCCGACAGCAACTTCAACGCCGACAGCCATTTTCTGCAGCTGGAACCGCTTTATCTTCTTAGCCCAAATCTTTTTATTCTGCTCTAAAATCTCGATTAGATCTATGCCGTCGTCTTCCTGGCCGAGAAAAAGTATGCCCTTTTGGTCGGAGGCAATAGTCCCCGAGGGTTTAAATACATATCGCCCCGGGTTCTTTCTGATGAATTCAATAGCAGAGTCAAAATCAGAAAAGTCCCAGTGGGGGAGAATAACCATCCCGCATTTTTGCATTTCATTCTGGCCGAACTCTCGGTCTTCCTCCAATTTGTCGGTATATCGGCTGCCGCCGATTACCAGCTTTCCTGAAGCGCGCAAAGAGTCAGCTACTTCGCCGAATCCTACGTCGTCAAAAACTATTACATCTGCCCAGTCCTTATGCTCCTCCCACTTATCCACCTTGTCTAAAAATCCGTCGTAAACATCTTTGTCCGCTTCGTTCTTTATATACACCTTAACCTCGTGCCCTTCTTTCTTTATCTGCCAAGCCAAATCTCCACTTAAACTTTCAAAAGAAACGAATAGGAATTTTCGAGATATATTTCCTTGAGTAATAATTTCTGTACCGTTTGTCATCTTTTTATTTAATTAAAACGCATAATGAAAATTATTGCAAGAAAATATTTTATCACAATCCAATTTATGATATCATTTATTATATGGAGTTTAGTATAAAGATAAAAAATGAGACCTTTGCCACCTTGTCTAGAAAGATAGGCTATAAGGTTATGGGGATTAATCCAGGAGAGGAGGCTAATATGGTAAGAGATTTAAGCGGGAGGCGTTATCCCCGGTTTCATATTTATATTAAAAGAAAAGACGATGATTTTTTAATAAGCCTCCACATTGACCAAAAGTTTGCTTCCTACGAGGGTTCAAATAGGCACAGCGGAGAGTATGATGGAGAGGTGATTGAGCAAGAGGCAGAAAGGATAAGGTTGCTTACAAATTAATTGTATGGGATAATTGGTGAATATGTTTAAGAAGATTGGTGGTATATTTTTAATTTTTATTCTACTTACAGTAATTCTGGGAGCTGGAATATATTTAGGCAGAACTTCAGTAGTCTGCGACGTCTGCCAGCCTGCGGATATAAACTTCTCCCTTTTTTGGTCAGCCTACAACACGCTGAAGGAAAGATTTGTTGACCCGTCAAAGTTAACCGAGCAAACTATTCTTTATGGCGCTATCGCGGGCTTGGCTGAAAGTCTTGGAGACCCGTATACGGTTTTTTTTACCCCAGCTGACGCAAAGAAATTCCAAGATGATTTAACTGGCTCCTTTGAGGGATTGGGCATTGAGATTGGTATTAAAAATCATTACTTGACCATTGTAGCTCCCTTAGAGGGAACTCCTGCACAAAGAGCGGGATTAAGACCCGGAGATATTATTCTGAAAATAAATGGCGCTGAAACTGCCGGAATATCAATTGACGAGGCCGTTAACCAAATCAGGGGCAAGAAGGGGACAGCAGTCACTTTGTCTATTTTCAGAGAAGATTGGACGAAATCCAAAGATTTTTCCATTACCCGAGATACTATTAATGTTCCTTCTCTGGAATGGACAATAATTGAGGGAGATATTGCCAAGATAAAAATATCGCAATTTAGCCAGAACCTGCCTACAGAGTTTAATAAAATGGCCCATAATATCTTAAATAATAAAAATATTAAGCGCCTCATCCTTGATTTAAGGGGAAACCCAGGCGGATATCTTGAAGTGAGCCAAACAATAGCTGGCTGGCTTCTAGAAGAAGACCAAATTGTTGTTATTGAGGACTTCGGGCAAAGTCAGACAGTTTACAAGGCAAACGGAAATAGCCAGCTTAGCAGTTATCCTATTGTTGTGCTGATAAACACGGGTTCTGCTTCGGCCTCTGAAATTCTAGCAGGCGCCCTAAAAGACAATAGAGATGTTGTGCTGGTAGGGGAGAAATCATTTGGAAAAGGATCTGTTCAAGAGGGGATTATGCTTAAAGACGGCTCTTTCTTAAAGGTGACTGTTGCTAAATGGCTAACCCCAAAGGGTAATTCCATCTCCGATAAGGGGTTAGACCCTGACGTCCAGATTGAGCTGACTGAAGAGGATTATGACAACGACAGAGACCCTCAATTGCAAAAAGCTATTGAAATTGTAAAGGAGTTGCTGTAAGATACAAAAAAATATGAAAGTAATCCTTTTAGAGGACATCCCGAATTTTGGGAAAAAATACGAAGTGAAGGATGTGAAAGACGGCTATGCCAGAAATTTTCTCATCCCCAAGAAACTAGTGAAGCCGGCATCAAAAGAGAATATAGCCTGGGTAATTGACCAGAAAAAAATTATGGAAACAGCCATTGAGGAGGGTTTGAAAAAAGCACAGGAAACAGCTTCCAAGCTAGACGGGGCAGAGGTGGAAATTGCGGTAAAAATAGGGGAAGACGGCCAAGTTTTTGAATCTGTTAATGCACAAAAGGTTGCTGAAAAATTAAAGTCTCTTGGGTTTGATATTAAGAAGTCTCAAATAGGCCTAAAAAAGCCGATAAAGGAGGCAGGGGAGTTCCCGGTGAAAATAAGTTTGGACCACAACCTTGAATGCGAAATTAATCTTATTGTCACAGCTGCATCGTAATTTTGCCGCCCGATGAGGCGGCTTTTTCCTGAATATGTCAAAATATATATTTATCGCAGGCGGAGTGATGTCTGGAATAGGCAAGGGCGTTGCCACTGCCTCAATCGGCAGGATATTAAAAAGCAAAGGATTTAAAGTGACTGCTGTAAAAATTGACCCGTACATCAATGTTGACGCAGGCACAATGAATCCTATAGAGCACGGGGAAGTCTTTGTCACAGACGACGGGGCTGAATGCGACCAGGATATTGGAAACTACGAAAGATTTTTGGACGAAGATATATATACCGATAACTACATCACAACCGGCAGGGTTTATCAGTCGGTAATAAATAGGGAGCGGAATCTTGAATACAATGGGAGGTGCGTTGAGGTTGTGCCCGATATTCCCAATGAAGCGATCTCGAGAATAAACAAAGCAGGTAAGAAAACGAAATCCGATTTTATTTTAATTGAAATAGGCGGGACGGTCGGGGAATACCAGAATCTACTATTCTTAGAAGCTGCCAGAATGCTAAAACTTAGGTACCCCAAGGATGTTCTTTTTATCTTAGTAAGCTATCTTCCTATTCCCAGCAACTTAGGGGAGATGAAAACAAAGCCCACCCAATATGCGGTCAGGACCCTGAATTCTGCCGGGATCCAGCCTGATTTAATTCTCGCCCGCGCATCATCCCCGATTGACGAACCAAGAAAGAGAAAGATGTCCAATTTCTGCAATGTGGCACCTGAAGATATAATTTCTGCACCGGATATAAGCTCAATTTACGAGATACCAATTAACTTTGAGAAAGAAAATCTAGGCAATAGAATTTTGCGGCTTTTAGGCATGAAAGCCAGGCCCTCCCATTTAAAAGACTGGGACAAAATGGTTAGGACCATAAAAAATCCGAAAAAAACGACAAGGATTGGGATAGTGGGAAAATATTTTGAAACTGGAAACTTTACCTTAATAGATTCATATATCTCGGTGATTGAGGCTGTAAAGCATGCCTCTTGGTATTTCTCTGTAAAGCCTGAGATAGTCTGGCTTTCTGCAGAAAAATATGAGAAGGATTCAAAAACCATTTCTGAATTAAAAAACTTTGACGGCATCATAATCCCCGGGGGGTTTGGGAGTAGGGGAATGGAAGGAAAGATTAAAGCCATTGAATATTGCAGGAAGAACAAGATTCCATTCCTAGGATTATGTTTGGGCATGCAGTTGGCTGTAATTGAGTTTGCAAGAAATGTCTGCAAAATTAAAGATGCTTCTTCTTGCGAGTTTTCAGAAACAGCCGAGCCGGTGATTGATGTAATGCCAGAACAGAAGGTTCTCCTTAAAGAAAAAAGATACGGAGCAACGATGCGACTAGGAGCGTACGATTGCAAATTAGCCCCAAAAACTAAAAGCATTCTTGCCTATAAAAAAAGCATGATATCTGAAAGGCACAGGCACAGATATGAACTGAATAACAAATACAGAGATTTATTAGAAAAAAAGGGACTGACTATAGCCGGAGTCAATCCGCAAAGGGACTTAGTTGAGATTGTTGAGATAAAAAACCATCCTTTCTTTATTGGCTCTCAATTCCACCCCGAATTCAAATCCCGTCCATTAAAACCGCATCCTTTGTTCCGAGAGTTTATCAAAGCTACTTTACATTAACAACCGTTGAGGTCTTCTTAGTGCCGTTAAAGCTCTTTTTGGTTTTGCTTGAAAAAAACACAGCTCCGTCCTTGGCCGCATAAATTGTATCGTCAGAACCCACCTTGACATTAGAGCCAGGAAGGTATTTAGCCCCTCTTTGTCTGATTATAATCATTCCTGCTCTAACTTTCTCGCCACCGAAAATCTTTACTCCCAGTCGTTGAGCGCTTGAATCTCGGCCGAGCCTTGATGTACCTGCTGCCTTAGTTTTTGACATAATTTTATTGTATGCCCATGATAGCCAATTTTATCTCTGCTGTCAAGAAAGACATCGCCATAATTTTAATCGTCTTTTTACTTTTAATGCTTTCTTTCGCAGCCGGTTTTTTAACTGCAAAATACCTCGATAGAGAACCGATCCAATTTATTCAAACTGAAAAATGAATGTTGCAATTATAGGGGCGGGAGTTTCAGGGCTCTATCTTGGACTGAAGCTGTCGCAAAAAGGCCACAAGGTCACCATATTTGAAAAAAACAGCCAGATAGGAAGAAAAACCTGTTCCGGGCTTTTTTCTTATCGCATTTTTGATTATGTACCCGAAGCCAGAGATCTTATAGAACACGAAATAAATTCAATTATTGTCCGCTTTCCCAAAAAAGCCATACGTGTTTTTTTCTCCAAGAAATTTGTAATTATTAACCATTCAAAACTGGACATTCTTTTAGCGGATCTTGCCAGGGCCGCAGGCGCAGAGATTCTACTCAATAGAGAAATAACAGAATTGCCTCAAGGGTTTGACCGAATTATTGGGTCTGATGGCGCCGATTCTTTTGTTAGAAATCATCTAAGAATGAAGGCACCCGCTTTTAGACTGGGTATTCAGGGTTTCTGCCATGAAAAAGGGGAGGGGCTAATTCAGGCAATCCCATGCGAAAATGGATTTATCTGGCGGATACCCAGAAAAGATAATGTTGAATACGGGATAATTGCAAATGCAAACCAGGCCCACACGATATTTGCTACATTCATTAAGAAGAATGATATAAGGATTAAAGACGTGAGGGCAAAAATCATTCCGCAGGGGTTTTGCATACCAAAAAAGAAACGGATTACTCTTTGTGGAGATGCGGCCGGGCTAACAAAACCTTGGTCTGGAGGAGGGGTAATCTGGGGTCTTAAAGCAGCAGATATTCTTTTGAAAAAGTTTCCTGATTTTAAAAAGTACAGACGGGAAGCAGAGCTATTTTTTAAACCAAAGATTATTATATCAAAGCTTGCCATTAAGCTGGCAATGTTTTTAGCTGACAAGGCGCCTTGGCTTTTGCCCGCTGAAGTAAATATTGAATCTGACTACTTGTTTTAATCGTAAAAAAGGGTAGGATAAAAAAAGGTTCCTTTACATAATAAAGGAGATTGCAGTGGCAGGCACAAGGAAAGTGACTAGTTTTGACGGCACAATTCGGTGCTCAAGAAATGGTCAGCAAGATCGCCACGACGTTTTAGTCATTTCAACCGGATGTTGCATTTTAATCAGCCGCAGAGCGCAAATCTTGATATTTGAGGGGACATCACTGCCTGCTCTTTTTCAAAAACTGCCTCACCTGACAACTGGGATCATCCACAAACTTCTTGAATCGTTCGGACTAACAATGAACGACGTCTTTCTGAATGACCCAGAGGGCACGACTGCTTTTCTGAATCAAATCTGCGAACAGCTTGCGGACCAATGCTTGGTGTTAAACGCAAACGTCCGAACAATGGTAAGCCACCTGCACGCATGGGAAACATCCCTACCCGAATCACCGCTAAGGGTTGTTTTAAACCAATGCTCAAACATACTCAACGATCTTCCCGAACCATCACAATGATGGTTCTTTTTTTATATCCACTTTAAGGGTTTTGGTTTCTCTTTATACTTTTTTGCAAGCCCATGAATCTCTAAAAGAGCGTCATGGTCTTTTTTCTGCAGCGATTTCCTTTTGTTTTTGAAAATAATCTTGACTGCTTCTTCCCACAATTCAAAGTCGTTTTTCTTCTTCTTTTCAAGGTCTAACTCATGGAAGTAGGGGAGTACGAACCTAATTATCTCATCAATGCTTTGAACCGAAAATCTATTATTATGGATTCGTCCGCAACCAAGCTCTTCCTTAATTCTTTCTATTTCATTAAGAGCTCCCAAAACTATAAACTGGGCAGTCCACCTATAGTAAGTAGGGGAGTGGGGCCTGTTCTTTTTTACATCTTTTCTAAATTGGAGGTTAAAACAATACATATGTTGTCGCACAATAAGAGAAGGGGTTATTCCCGTAGGGGATGATACTTGTTATGCATCTTCTCTGCATAGCGGTCAGAGGCATGAACATACCTGGTTGTAGTGTCTAAAGACTCATGGCCGAGTAAAATCTGAATTGCAGCCGGATTAGCTCCGCTTTCAGCTAAATAAGTGGCAAAGGCATGCCTGATTGAGTGGCACGACAGAGGGATATTGATACCCAATAGCTCGCGATACCTTTTTACTCTTTCCTGCAGATAATTGGCAGATATCCTCTTGTCTTTATTGTGCGCATTTTTTCCCCGCAAAGGAATAAAAAGGAAGGCTGAGTCATTGAGACCGAGTAGGTCTGAATATCCTTTAATATGTTTTAGGGCGCGAGGGGTAAGATAAGCAAAGCGCTCCTTTTTTCCTTTACCACGGATAAAAACTCGGCCTGTTTTATCAATCTGCTCTTTTCTCAAACTTAAAAGCTCGGAAATGCGCATTCCGGTTGAAAAAAGCACCTCCAGCATAGCCCTGTTTCTCTTGGCAACAAACCTATTTTTCTCTAATGTCTCTGGCGACTCGATCAGCGCTACAATTTCCGCAAACTCTGAAACCCGAGGATGTTTTTGCACGGTCTTAACCAACGCAATACTAGAAGGGGATACCGGCGACTTAAAATCCATATCAATTAAAAACTTAAAGTATGACCTGGCAGCAGAAAGCATCCTATTAATAGAAAAAGGGCTAAGCTTCTTGGCGGTCTTCTCGGACTTAGCCGTCAGCCGATCTTGAGAAATTAAATATGCTTTATAATTCAGGATGGTCTTCTTGTCTATTAAATTAAAATCAGCTTTAATATCCTCAAGGAAATCATCAAAAACATTTAAATCTCTTTCATAGCTGTATATGGTCTCCTCGGAATAGTTGTTTGCCTTTAAATTGAGAAGAAAGTCGTCTAAATTTGTCAGCTTCATATTATAGCCCCATTTTAAGCCCTTTTTAGCCCCTAGGAGGGGAGATTGACCCGAAATGGGGGAGTAATGCCTCCTTTTCCCTTAAAGGGGCTTATATGGCAGTTTAAAATTATATTATC